>NZ_JACHDC010000014.1:0-243029 GCF_014200875.1 Paraburkholderia sp. HC6.4b | reverse complement strand
CCCCTTCCCATCCCGAACAGGACCGTGAAACGACTCCACGCCGATGATAGTGCGGATTGCCCGTGTGAAAGTAGGTAATCGTCAGGCTCCCCTCCGGTCAAAAACCCCACCCGCCGCGGTGGGGTTTTTGCGTTTACGCGGCCAAATCAACAACAACATGCTCGACCGGGCACGAACAATAAGCGTGGTCGGACGCCGTTGCCAGCCACTGCCAAAAGTAGCCTGTTGATCGACGCGTTTTTGCGCATACGACCTGCGCACAAACAAGCGTCTAGCGCGTCCCGAGCGCTGCTCGGTGGCGTTCCCGCGCTCAACGCTAGCCTCCCGCACGTATCTAAGGACACAAGGATGTAGTGGTCAAGTTATTTCGGACAGGCTGATAGGTTCTTTTACTGTCGGTTTTGCCTCGTAGGCAACGGGCGACAGATAGCCCAAAGTCGAATGCAAGCGTACTGCGTTGTAAAAACCGACGATGTACTGGTTGATGTCGCGCCGTGCTTCATCGTGGTTGGCGTACTGACCGGTGAAAGACGATCAACGGGTTCAGCAGAAACTCGCCGCCTGAAGTCCCTGCTCATCAAGTTGCCTATACACCGATTGCTGCTCGATGCTCTTGACCGGCACGAAACGCATGTTCGGCCGCGCGACTGCCTCGCAGATTGCCTCAGCATCCGCCGCGTCATTCTTGTTCGTCTTGACGTACGGTTTGACAAACTGCGGTGCAATCAGTCGGACCATATGGCCCATGGCCTGCAGCTTGCGAGCCCAATAGTGCGCGCTGGCGCACGCTTCCATCCCGATCACACAGGCGGGGAGGTTGGCGAAGAAGCCCGCAACGTGATTTCGCTTGAGCACTTTCTTCAGCACCGTTCGACCATGCTCATTTACACCATGGACGGCAAAAACGTTCTTCGCCAGATCGATGCCAACTGTCGTAATCTTCACGATGGGCGCTCCCCTCGGTCAGGTGGTTGCTTCGACACATCCACTTTGGCACATTGATGCCGCTTCGGGTGGGGGCGTCCATCCCATTAGTCTTGACGCTAGCTCGTTCGACGGCAGCGACCACTTCTGCTTGTGCTGCGCGATGAGTTCGAGAACGGCCTGCAGTCGCAAGTTCGCCTGTGGCGCGCTGACCGTGCGGACCGCCGGCTTCTCCCTGAATCCGTCGTGAAGCGCGACCTTCCACTGGGCGGCAGACAGTTCAAGCGACACTGCCAGGATGACGCCCTCAGCATGTTGGTCCGGTAACGTGATTTGCGTCCATGATGCCCTCCGTTGAGCAACCCTTGGCACGGTCAATCTTACGACTCGGGCCTTGACGACTCTCACGCTACATAGGATCCGATTGTTCGCCGGGTCGCTGCGCGCTGGCCAACGTGCGGCCGCAATCATGAGCCTCATCCGCTCAGCGCAACTGAACGGTCACGAACCCCACGCATATCTGAAAGACAACGGGACACGGCCGCCCACCCACAGGGCAAGCGACATCGCCGCATTGCTGCCACATAACTGGCAACCTCTTACCGCTGTCGCCTGATTCACCGTTCGTCAACGTGGGTTCGCCAGCCGCTTACCGTACGCACGCAAGGCGCCGGATCATACGGAAGTTGCCTGTCCCTGCCACGGAAACGCGGCCAGCACCTCCCGGATCGCCATATCGAAAGGCGTGCGTCGGCCGATTCCGAGTACCTCTAAACGGCTCGATGCCAGATGACAGTTGTGCGGGCGCGGCGTCGCGTCGGTGGGGGTGCGCTGGGGCGTCAGGCGCGCGTCGAGTTGCAACGCTTCTGCCAGGCGTATGGCGATCTCGTACTTGTTCATCGGTTCGTCGCCCGACCATTGCACGATGCCAGAGACCGTGTCGCCGCGCGCGTGCCGCTCGAGCATCTGTCGGATCACGAAAGCGACATCGGGCGTGAACGTAGGATAGCGGATCGCCCAAGCGTCCATCCTGGCAGCCTGGGCCCCCGGCGCCGCCGCCGCTGCAATCGCCGGCACGAGGCTAGTCAGGGCCGATTCCGACCAACTGACGATCGGACCATATAGCAGCGGCAGACGCAGCACGCATCCGCCCTCGGCCGTGTCGGTCAGCGCTCGCTCGCCTTCGAGCTTGCTCTGTCCGTACGCGTTCAGTGGCGCAGGTGTGCTGTCGTGACGATAGGGCGGGTGCGTGCCGTCGAACACGTAGTCGGTCGAGATCGACAGTGTCCACGCGCCGTGTCGGTTCGCCGCCCCCGCGATCATTCGCACGGCATCGACGTTCAGCGCGCGAGCAAGCGCCGGATCGCGCTCGCATACATCGGGACGGCGCTCCGCCGCGGCAATCACGACGGCATCCGGCGCTACGCGGTCGATGAAACGCTCGACCGCAACGCTATCGCGAACATCCAACGCGACCATTCGCGGAGACGTTCGGCTATATGCGGTGGAGACGGTCTGCCAGCCGGTTTGGCGCGCGAGTTCGTCGTTGAGCGCGCGGCCGAGCAATCCGGAACCACCTATTACGGCAACCTTGAACATGCGCGGCACCCTCAGCGCACAGACGTGACCGTGTATCCGGCCTCGTCAATTGCGGCCTTCAGCGCATCGACGGGTTGCGCCGACTCCACGAGCACGCGGCCGGTCGCGAGATCCACCTGAACCTGCGCGGCGGCGTCGTGCTCGCGAATCGCGCTCGTGACAGCGGCAACGCAGTGCTGGCAGCTCATGCCTTCTACATGGAGTTCGATTGTCATTGCAAAGACCTCGGCGGAATCAGATTGCGGATAGTCGAATTATGCCTGCCGTACCCTGTTTGGGTAGCTGACCTTCCCACCATGGGAAGGTGTAGGATCGATTGGAGTTCAGCCGCAACCTTGAGGAAACAGTCATGAACATAGGCGAAGCGGCCCGCGTGTCGGGCGTTACGGCAAAAATGATCCGCTACTACGAAAGTGTCGGCCTATTGACTGCGAAGGCGCGCACGAGTGCCGGTTATCGCGTGTATGGCCCGCAGGAAGTGCATTCCTTGCGCTTTATTCGCCAGGCTCGCCGGCTCGGATTTCTGGTCGAGGATATCCGGCGGCTGCTTGCTCTATGGCACGACCGCTCGCGTGCAAGTGCCGAAGTAAAGCGGATCGCGCTCGAACATGTCGCGGAACTCGATCGCCGCATCGCCGAACTGACGGACATGCGCGACACTCTCGCGCATCTGGCCGATCATTGCCATGGTGATGACCGGCCAGATTGTCCGATTATCGAGCGACTGGCGGACACCGATCTTGTATCCGGACAAGGTTGCCGCCCGCTTTAGCGGCTGATCGAAGTGGAACCCAGCCTGCCGATTCTCAAGGTCGAGCGATTCATGCACCGAAAGTGCGCATAAAAATTGCGAAAACGATGTCCACTTAAAGGACGCCTGGATGAATCGCAATAAAATCAGGAACTGCATTGCACCTTTCGAGTGCACTATTCCAAAACGGAATGCACACCATGCGGGCATTTCACTGTTCAGGTTGCACCTTAAGGCTATAATACGGGTTAACCCTTTTACGGGAAATCCCTGATGTCAAATCACCGGGGATTCGATCTGATCCTTGGAGAACATCATGTTTGCATTCATTCTTGAGAAGCTCAGCACCTGGTTCGAAACCGCGGAACGTAGCCGTCGTGAGGCATATCTCGCCTCGTCGTCGGATATCGTTCAGCTGGAACAGCGCATCCGTTCGCTCGAAACCAACGGCTATTCGCTGTAAGTTTCCGCTTTGAGTTTGACCTGGCGGCGCCTGCTTTTGCGCGGCCGTGCAGTACCAATGTCGAGCCCCGTCAAAGCGGGGCTTTGTCGCATCTGGACATCGAAATCCGCGTGTGCCTTCGACGTTTTTTCGAGTGAACGGCGCAAGAAAGCTGCTGATGGCGAATATCGACTAGCTTCGTAACGCGGCCCGCGGTAATGTATGGCGTTTTTCGCGCAAGACGACATTCATAACCCATCGGGCTGTCCATGTCCTCCGTCCGTTCGCAGCAAACTTTCCGAGCCGTGATGGCCGTGGCCGCCATGGCGACGCTCGCCGCCCTCTGCGCCGCGTCGGACGCATTCGCAGTGTCCGATAACGGGCGTCCCCCCGTGATCCTCGATACGCTTGGCGGCGTCAATAATGGCCAGAGCGGTACCGTACTGCTGAGCTCGCCGCCTGCGCCGGAGCCGATCGTCGCCGCGCCGCCGATCGCGGCACCGGTCGAGCTGCCTCCGGAATCGTCGCCGCCGTTCGTGGTCGCGCCGTATATCCAATTGCCGGCGGGTGGTGGCGTGCCGCGGCCGGTGCCTCGAGCGGTGCCCCTTCCGCAATAGGCACCGACGGCGCGAGAGATCGTCGTCGGTGCTTCTGCGCGGTCCCGTTTCTCCCCCATATGCCAGCTTGCCTCGCACCCGACAATCTCATTCGGGTTTGGGCGCATGGCGTCCGTGAAACCGTCCGACGACAATCGTTGCGCGCCTCGCCGCCGTGAGCTTCGATCTCGGCATGTGCGCCTGCGTCACTGCTTCGAACGGAAAACACAACAAGGAGACGTCACCATGGTCAATCAATGGATGCAGCGTGCGACGCGCGCCTGCGTGATCCTGCTCGCACTGGCTGCGTTGCCCGGCGCTGGGTTCGCGAAGGACACGCCGGAAATGCCGACACTGACGATGGCCGTCGGCGGCTTACCTGGCCTGTACTATCTGCCGGTCCTCGCCGCACAGCAGCTCGGCTACTTCAAGGACGAAGGCCTGAACGTCACGCTCGAAGATTTCGCGGGCGGCTCGAAAGCGCTCGAAGCGGTGGTGGGCGGCAGCGCCGAAGTCGGCGCGGGCGCGTTCGAGCACACGTTGTTCATGCAGGCGAAGGGGCAGCACTATCGCGCGTTCGTGTTGATGGGCCGCGCACCGCAGATCGTGATCGGCGTGGTGAAGTCGAAGGCCAATCAGATCAAGTCGCTCGCGGACTTCAAAGGCGCGAAGGTCGGCGTGAGCGCACCGGGTTCGTCGACGGATCTCGTGCTCACCGTTGCGTTGCGCAAGGCCGGCGTGCAGCGCAGCGACATTTCGGCGATCGGTGTCGGCAGCGGCGCGACGGTGCTGGCCGCGGTGGGCAGTGGGCAGATCGACGCGCTGTCCAATGTCGATCCAATGATGACCAAGCTCACGCGTAGCGGCGCCATCAAGGTGCTTGTCGATACGCGCACGGTGAAAGGCACGCAGGAGGTGTTCGGCGGCATGATGCCCGCGGCGACGCTTTACGCGGCCGAAAGCTTCATCCAGAAAAATCCGAAGACAACGCAGGCGCTGACCAACGCGATCGTGCGTGCGAATCATTGGCTGCAGACTGCGAGCGACGCGGATCTGCTGAAGATGGTGCCGCAAGCCTATCTATTGGGCGACCCGACGCTCTATCTCGACGCCTTTCACAACGTGCGCGACGCGTATTCGCCGGACGGACTGATGCCCGCTGATGGCCCGGCGACGTCGCTGCGCGCGTTGTCGTCGTTCGATAGCCGGCTCGATCCGAAGAAGATCGATCTGGGTGCTACCTATACGAACCAGTTCGCGAGCAAGGCGGCCGCGCAGTTCAAGTGAGCGTATGCGGAGATCGGGTTGCGCAAGACAGCTGACGGGGAACCGCGCGCGGCACGCTCACGCGCCGCTCATCACGTTCAATTGCCGCGATATTCGACCTTGAACGTCGCAGCCTTGTCCTCGCCGAGCGTTTTGACGAGCCATGGCATCTGATCCTTCAGCGTCTTGGCGAGCGTATACGGCGGATTCAGGATGAACATGCCGCTACCGAACAGCCCATAGCCGTCTTCCGGCGGATTGCTGACGCTCAGGCTGACGTGCAGCCAGTTGTCCTTCTGCAACTGCTTCAGTTGATCGGGAAAGCGCTGCGACTCAGGGCGCTTGACCTGCGGATACCAGACCGCGTACGTGCCGGTCGGAAACCGCTTCAGACTTTCCTCGACACAGCGCAGCGTGCGCCCGTAATCGCGCTTGTCTTCATACGACGGGTCGAGCAGGATCAGCGCGCGGCGCGGCGCGGGCGGCAACAGCGTGAGAATCCCGTCGAAGCCGTCGCCCGCATACAGCATTGCGCGTCGGCCCGCGTCGCGAAAATTGTGGCGCAGCACGTCGATTTCGGTGCTGTGCAATTCGAAGAGCCGCATACGATCCTGCGCGCGCAGTTGTCGCCACGCAAGATACGGCGAGCCCGGATAAAAATGCAACTGGCCATCGGCATTGAGCGCGCTGACTTCATCGACGTATTCGGCGAACAGCGGCGGGAGATCGTTGCGGCCCCACAGTTTCGCAATACCCGTTTCGAACTCGCCGGTCTTCGTCGCGTAGCCTTCCTTCAGCGAGTAAACGCCGGCGCCCGCGTGGGTGTCGATATACCAGTAGGCCTTGTCCTTCTGGCCAAGGTAGCGCAGGAGCTGCAACACGACGGCGTGTTTCAGAACGTCGGCGTGATTGCCGGCATGAAAGGCGTGGCGGTAGCTGAGCATGATGAGAGGACGCTGAGAGAGCGCAGGCTGGCCCGAAGGAGCCGGCGACGCGCGGTCGCGTATTGTACGCGACCGCGCGTGCCCGGTTAGCCACCCGGTGCGTGGCGCTGCGCGCGCGATTACTCGTGCGCGTCGCCGATGATCTCCTCGATCCGCTGCTTTATCTCCGGTGTGATGCGCTTGGCCACCTCGGCGGACTGCATGTTTTCGCCGATCTGTTCGACCCGCGAGGCGCCCGTGATCACCGTGCTGACATTCGGATTCTTCAGAATCCACGCGATCGCGAGCTGACCGACCGTGCAGCCGAGCTCGTCGGCGACCGCGCCGAGCTGGCCGACCACGTTGTTCCGGGTCGGGTCCGTGAGCTGCTGGCGCAGCCAGTCATAGCCCTGCAACTGCGCGCGACTGTCGGCTGGCACGCCGTCACGATATTTGCCGGTGAGCAGACCCGATGCGAGTGGGCTCCACGTGGTCAGGCCGAGGCCGATGTCCTCGTAGAGCCGTTTGTATTCCTGCTCGACGCGTTTGCGGTGAAACAGGTTGTATTGCGGCTGCTCCATGACCGGCTTGTGCAGATGATGCCGCTCGGCGATTTCATAGGCGGCGCGAATCTCGTCGGCGCTCCATTCCGAGGTGCCCCAGTACAGCGCCTTGCCGCGCGCGATCATGTCGCTCATTGCCCACACCGTTTCCTCGACCGGCGTGTTCGGGTCCGGACGATGACAGAACACGAGATCCACATAGTCGAGCTGCAGGCGCTTCAGCGACGCGTCGATCGCGTTCATCAGGTACTTGCGGTTCAGCGTGTGGTACTGGTTCGGCGCTTCGTTGAGTCCCCAGAAGAATTTCGTCGACACGACGTAGCTCACGCGCGGCCACGCGAGCTCCTTCAACGCATGGCCCATGATCTCCTCGGATTTGCCGCCCGCGTAGACTTCGGCGTTGTCGAAGAAATTGACGCCCGCGTCGCGCGCAGCGGCAAGCGATTCGCGCGCGGCGCGGTGATCCACCTGGTTGCCGTACGTGACCCATGAGCCGATGGACAACTCGCTCACTTGCAGGCCCGAGCGGCCCAGACGTCGATAATTCATGCATGTCTCCTGGTTGGTGATGCCACGGGAATGGAGCCCGGATTCAGCCCGAAAGCGTCCAGTTTAAAGAGATACGGCTCGATGTGCGTTTTACCTATGTCGTTCACAGGGTTCATGCACAATAGCAAAGTCGGCCGCCGCGCTGCATCCGCCGAACGGTCTATACCGTTTGGCCGACTTCTCGCCGCGCGCGGTCTCGTGGTCTCATTGCTCATCAACTGCATGGAGGTTCTGGATGTCGTCTCTGAACTCGAATCTGAACGGCAAAGTTGCCGTCGTCACTGGTGCCGCGAGCGGCATCGGCAAACAGATCGCGTTGACTCTGTCGGCCGCGGGTGCTGTGGTCGCGATCGCCGACCTGAACCAGGACGGCGCGAACGCCGTGGCTGAAGAAATCAGAAAGGGCGGCGGTAAGGCAATCGGCGTGGCAATGGACGTGACGAACGAAGATGCCGTCAACCAGGGGATCGACAAGGTCGCCGAGGAATTCGGTTCGATCGACATTCTCGTTTCCAACGCCGGCATCCAGATCGTCAATCCGATCGAAAACTATTCGTTCTCGGACTGGAAGAAGATGCAGGCCATTCACGTGGACGGCGCGTTCCTGACCACCAAGGCCGCGCTCAAGCACATGTACAAGGACAATCGCGGCGGCGTCGTGATTTACATGGGCTCGGTCCACTCGCATCTCGCCTCGCCGCTGAAGTCGGCGTACGTGACCGCGAAGCACGCTCTGCTGGGCCTGTCGCGCGTGCTTGCCAAGGAGGGCGCTGCGCATAACGTGCGTTCGCACGTCGTGTGTCCGGGCTTCGTGCGCACGCCGCTCGTCGACAAGCAGATTCCCGAGCAGGCGAAAGAATTCGGCATCAGCGAAGAGGAAGTGATCAAGCGCGTGATGCTGGGCGGTACCGTCGACGGTATCTTCACGACGGTCGAAGACGTCGCGCAGACCGTGCTGTTCCTGTCGACATTCCCGAGCGCGGCGCTGACCGGCCAGTCGTTCGTCGTGAGCCACGGCTGGTACATGCACTAAGGGGCGGCCCATGGCGCAACGCAATCTGAAGCGGGCACGGGTGGGCGTGTCGGGCGACGGGGAGGGCGCGGGGCCGTCGGTCGCCGCCCGCCCGCTCCGGCATCTCCGGTTGCCCAACTACGAAACCGTCGCGCTGATGCTGCAAGGCGGCGGCGCGCTCGGCGCCTATCAGGCCGGCGTCTTTCAGGGACTTTACGAAGCCGGCATCGAACCGAACTGGATCGCGGGCATCTCGATCGGTGCACTGAATACGGCGATCATTGCGGGCAATCCACCGGAACGACGCGTCGAGCGTCTGCTGCAATTCTGGGAGACGATCTGCCAGCCGGCGTTCGGGGCGCCCTTGCCGGCTCCGATCGAACACCTGCTGTTCAATTCGAGCGAAGCGGTGCGCAAGGCATTTACGGCAGCGCAGGCAATGAGCGCGATCGTCGAAGGGCAAAAGGGCTTTTTCGTGCCGCGTTTCCCACCGCCGTTGCCCACGGTGTCCGGTCCGCCGCAATTGGCGAGCTACTACGACACCACGCCGCTGAAGGCCACGCTCGAGTCGCTGTGTGATTTCGACCGGATTAATTCCGGCGAAATACGCGTATCGGTGGGCGCGGTGAATTGCGGCACGGGCAATTTCGCGTACTTCGACAATACCCACACCACGCTCAGGCCCGAGCATTTCATAGCGTCTGGCGCGTTGCCGCCGGGCTTCGCGGCCGTCGAGATCGACGGTCAGTTCTACTGGGACGGCGGCCTGATGTCGAATACGCCGCTCTACGAGATGCTCCAGTCCACGCCGCGTCGCGACACGCTCGCGTTTCAGGTCGACCTATGGAGTGCGATCGGGCCGGTGCCGGACAACATCACCGACGTGCAGGGGCGCATGAAAGACATCCAGTATTCGAGCCGTACGCGTCTCGTGACCGACATGCTGCAGCGCTCGCAGCGTTTCCGCCACGTACTGCGCGAGGTGCTGGACCGTGTGCCAGAAGACCAGCGCGACGATCCGTGGTGCAAGCTGGCCGAAGATCTGTCGTGTTCAAAGCGCTACAACGTGATTCACCTGATCTACCGGCACAAGGAATACGAAGGACACTACAAGGACTTTCAATTCGGTCTGTCGACGATGCGCGAGCATTGGCGAAGCGGTCTCGAAGATATTCTCCGTTCTCTCGAGCAGCCCGACTGGCTCGATATGCCGGAAAACGATGCCGGGTTCGTCACGCACGATATTCATCGGGATTCGCGCTGATTCCTCGCGGAGAGCCCCGACGCTGCGCCAACCAAGGCCGAACCGTCAGAAAATAAAAAAACGGCGCCCTTTCAGAAAAGGGCGCCGTCTTTACAGGCGGTGGCAGCGGCGAACCTGCTGCACTTGCACGGCAAACCTCCGCGCTGTGAATCGCCTTACTTCAGCACGTGAGCAATCGCGGTGGCGACGACGTCGAGGTTGCGCGTATTGAGCGCAGCCACGCAGATGCGGCCCGTGCTGACCGCATAGATACCGAACTCTTCGCGCAGACGGTCCACTTGCGGTGCCGTCAGACCCGAGTACGAGAACATGCCGCGCTGTGCGTTCACGAAGCCGAAGTCACGATCAACGCCGCTTGCCTTCAGACGCTCGACGAGACCATTGCGCATCGCGCGGATGCGCTCGCGCATTTCGCCCAGTTCGCTTTCCCACGTCGCGCGCAGTTCCGGCGATGCGAGCACGGCCGCGACTACCGAGCCGCCGTGCGTCGGCGGGTTCGAGTAGTTGGTGCGGATCACGCGTTTCAGTTGCGACAGCACGCGCACCGCTTCTTCCTTGCTCGCGGTGATGATCGACAGTGCGCCGACGCGCTCGCCGTACAGCGAGAACGACTTCGAGAACGACGAAGACACGAACACGTTCAGTTCCTGCGCCGCGAACAGACGCACGGCTGCCGCGTCCGCTTCGATGTTGTCGCCGAAGCCCTGGTAGGCGATATCGAGGAACGGCACGAGGTTGCGCGCCTTGACGACCTCGACGACCTGCTTCCACTGCTCGACGCTCAGGTCGACGCCGGTCGGGTTATGGCAGCACGCGTGCAGCACGACGATCGTGCCCGCCTCATAGCTGTTCAGCGCGCTCAACATGCCGTCGAAGTTCACGCCGTGCGTCTGCGCGTCATAGTACGGATACGATTCGACGACGAAGCCCGCGCCTTCGAACAGCGCGCGGTGATTTTCCCAGCTCGGATCGCTGATCGCGACCTTGCTATTCGGATTCACGCGCTTCAGGAAGTCCGCGCCGATCTTCAGCGCGCCCGTGCCGCCCAGCGCCTGCGCCGTGACGACGCGGCCGGCCGCGATCAGCGGCGAGTCGTTGCCGAGCAGCAGCTTTTGCACGGCGGCATCGTAAGCGGCGATACCTTCGATCGGCAGATAGCCACGCGGCAGCGCGGCTTCGACGCGAGCCTTTTCCGCCTCGCGCACGGCGCGCAGCAGCGGAATCTTGCCTTCTTCATTGAAGTACACGCCAACGCCGAGGTTGACCTTGGTGGCGCGCGTATCGGCGTTGAAAGCTTCGTTCAGGCCCAGAATCGGGTCGCGGGGAGCAAGTTCGACGGCGGAGAACAGAGACATGATGGGTGGGCAGCAGTAGTGAAAAGAGGGCGGCTTCGCGCGCGAGCGGCTCCATCTGGGGCGTCGGCGGCGTTTCGCGGGTGGGCGTGAGTTCGACGAAACGCGAAAATCGGGGACGGCCTATGGACAGCGGCGAGCGAGCGCAACTTCGCATTGTAACGAATCCGGGCGCTTTTTTCGGACGACCAGACGGGCAAAAGGCGATTATTTGCTTGAAAAACAGGCACTGGAGAGCCATGTGGCAGTAAGGAATTCGAGCGGGCGTGGCGATGTCGACGGCGCGAACAGGCCGAGGTGCGCTGTCCATTGGCGCTGACTGCGCCACGATGACGCGTGGCGTGGAGGACACAGCCCGGCATGGGAGTTCGCGGTAAACCCCGTCAGGGCACGCAAGTCCGCAAAGGGCCATAACACACCGGCGCCCAGGGCCGCCCTACGTAAGCCCGCTCGATCTTCGCTTTCCGCAACCCGTTAGAATGATTCTTTGCCCAAGGCCCGGTGCCGCCCCTCATGTCCGAACACCATCTGACTGAAGCCGACGATACGCTCGACGAATCAAAATTCATCGCGTTCGAAGGTTCACCGTTCAAGCTCTACCAGCCGTATCCGCCCGCCGGCGACCAGCCCACGGCCATCGACACGCTCGTCGAAGGCGTCGGCGACGGTCTCGCGTTCCAGACGCTGCTCGGCGTGACCGGCTCCGGCAAGACTTTCACGATGGCCAACACGATCGCGCGGCTCGGCCGCCCGGCGATCGTGTTCGCGCCGAACAAGACGCTCGCCGCGCAGCTGTATTCGGAGTTCCGCGAGTTCTTTCCGCGCAACGCGGTCGAGTACTTCGTTTCGTACTACGACTACTACCAGCCGGAAGCGTATGTGCCGCAGCGCGATCTGTTCATCGAGAAAGACTCGTCGATCAACGAGCATATCGAGCAGATGCGGCTGTCGGCGACCAAGAGCCTGATGGAGCGGCGCGACGTGGTGATCGTCGCGACGGTGTCGGCGATTTACGGTATCGGCAATCCGTCCGAATACCACAAGATGATCCTGACGCTGCGCACCGGCGACCGGCTCGGCCAGCGCGACGTCATCGCGCGGCTGATCGCGATGCAGTACAGCCGCAACGAAGCCGACTTCCAGCGCGGCTCGTTCCGCGTGCGCGGCGACACGATCGATATCTTCCCGGCCGAGCACGCCGAGATGGCGGTGCGCGTCGAGCTGTTCGACGACGAAATCGAAACACTGCAGCTATTCGATCCGCTCACCGGCCGCGTGCGACAGAAAATTCCGCGCTTTACCGTGTATCCGTCGTCGCACTACGTGACGCCGCGCGATACCGTGCTGCGCGCCGTCGAAACGATCAAGGCCGAGCTGCGCGAGCGCCTCGAATTCTTCTATAGCCAAGGCAAGCTCGTCGAGGCGCAGCGCCTCGAGCAGCGCACCCGTTTTGACCTCGAAATGCTGCAGGAGCTCGGTTTCTGCAAGGGCATCGAGAACTATTCGCGGCACTTCTCGGGCGCGGCGCCGGGCGAGCCGCCGCCGACGCTCGTCGATTACCTGCCGCCCGACGCGATCATGATGCTCGACGAATCGCACGTGCTGATTGGCCAGCTGAACGGCATGTACAACGGCGACCGCGCGCGCAAGGAAAACCTCGTCGACTACGGCTTCCGGCTGCCGTCGGCGCTCGACAACCGGCCGCTCAAGTTCAACGAGTTCGAGCGCAAGATGCGCCAGGTCGTGTTCGTGTCGGCGACGCCCGCCGATTACGAGAAGAGGACCGCGGGGCAGGTCGCCGAACAGCTTGTGCGTCCGACCGGCCTCGTCGACCCTGAAATCGAGGTGCGGCCGGCGCGCAGCCAGGTCGACGACGTGCTTGGCGAGATCAACGAGCGCATCAAGGCCGGCGACCGCGTGCTGGTCACGACGCTGACCAAGCGGATGGCCGAGCAGCTCACCGAGTTCCTGGCCGACCACGGCATCAAGGTGCGCTATCTGCACAGCGACATCGACACGGTCGAGCGCGTCGAGATCATCCGCGATCTGCGTCTCGGCGCGTTCGACGTGCTGGTCGGGATCAACCTGCTGCGCGAGGGGCTCGATATTCCCGAGGTGTCGCTCGTCGCGATTCTCGACGCGGACAAGGAAGGCTTCCTGCGCGCCGAGCGTTCGCTGATCCAGACCATCGGCCGGGCGGCGCGTAACGTGAACGGCAAGGCGATTCTGTACGGAGACAACATCACGGATTCGATGCGTCGCGCGATCGACGAAACCGAGCGGCGCCGTACGAAGCAGATCGCGTTCAACGCCGCGCACGGCATTACGCCGCGCGGCGTCGTGAAACGGATTCGCGACATCATCGATGGCGTGTACAACATCGACGAAGCGCGTGCCGAGTTGAAGGAGCAGCAGACTCGCGCGAAGTTCGAGGACATGTCCGAGAAGCAGCTCGCCAAGGAGCTCAAGCGCCTCGAAAAGCAGATGATGGAGCACGCGAAGAATCTCGAATTCGAGAAGGCCGCGCAGACCCGCGACCAGCTAGCGCTGCTGCGTCAGCGCGTGTTCGGCGCGAACGTCGGCGACCACGTGTCGGGCGTCGAATAGCTAGCGTCCCTCCACCGCTTTTGTCCACCACGAAAGGGCGCGGCCATTCGCCGCGCCTGTTCACATCGGCCGGCGCTTTAGCTCCCGCTGCAGCCGTCGGCGCAGCCAACTTGGCCGTGACGAATTCCGTCCCTGTTTCCCCGCCGCACGAAGGTTTCTTAAGCGAGCCTTAAGACCCTGCTGACATCAGGCAGAGTGTGCTGACAGGTTTGTTCTCGTCAACGATCGATGATAAACTCGCCCCAATATTGAGAATGGTTCGCATTTAAATTTACATCTGACTTGCGGCCGCAGTGTTTCAATGAAATCGATTCCAGTCTGATAGAAACAAGGAGCTTCAATGCGGATTTCTTCCTTTGTGCGCGGTGGCGCGGCAGCGGTAGCTGCTGTCGCGGCGCTGTCGGCCTCGGCCGCCGAATATCCGATCGGCAAACAGCAGATCCAGGGCGGCATGGAAATCGGCGCGGTCTACCTGCAGCCGGTCACGATGGAACCCGAAGGCATGATGCGCAAGGCGTCGGATTCGGACATTCACCTCGAGTCCGACATCCACGCGGTCAAGAACAATCCGACCGGTTTCGCCGAAGGCGACTGGATGCCGTATCTGCAGGTGCACTACGAACTGACGAAGGCCGGCTCGAACCAGCCGTTGAAGGGCGACCTGATGCCGATGGTCGCGAACGATGGTCCGCACTACGGCGACAACGTCAAGCTGCAAGGCCCGGGCAAGTATCACCTGAAGCTGATCGTCGAACCGCCGATGCAAATGGGCCACATGGCGTTCGGCCGTCACGTCGACAAGGAAACCGGCGTGGGTCCGTGGTTCAAGCCAATCACGCTCGAATACGACTTCACCTTCGCTGGCATCGGCAAGAAGGGCGGTTACTGATCGGCGCGCGGTGCCAACGCGGTCGCTCAACGTATCAGTGAATGCAGCAGACGGCGCGCGGACAGTCGGAGTCATATCTGGCATTGGCGCGTCGCGTTTTCCGGAAAGGGCAATGAGAATCAACCGAAAGATCGCGATGCTTGCCGCCGCGTTTTGCCTGGCGGCCACGGCTCATGCAGCCGACCTGCCGACCTTCAAGCTCGAAATGAACGACGGCAAACTGAACCCGGCCCGCATCGAAGTGCCGGCAGGCCAGCGTATCAAGATCGAAGTACGCAACACCGGCAAGGGCGCGGCCGAATTCGAAAGCGTGCAGTTGCGTAAAGAGAAGGTTCTGGCGCCGGGCGCCGATTCGTTCGTCGTGATCGCTCCGCTGGAGCCGGGCGAATACAAGTTTTTCGACGACTTTCACCAGCAGGCGCAGGGCGTGATCGTCGCGAAGTAAGCAGTGGTCTCGATCGAATGCGAACGCGAACTCGCCACGGCAAGCGGGCGCTGTCGGTCGCGCGAGGCAACGGAAGCGGGCAGTAGAAGGATCGAAGGGAGAGCTTGAATGGGTCAGATTCTGTTCGTCGTGTGGCGGGAGAGCGTCGAGGCGCTGCTGGTCGTCGGCATCCTGTACGCGTGGTTGAAAAATGGCGACGACGACGCCCGCCGCGGCTTGCCGTACCTGTGGGGCGGCGTGGCGGCCGGCGTGATCGCGGCGGTGGCGCTCGGCGCGGCGCTGGTCGGCTTCACCGAGGTGCTCTCCGGTGACGCGCAGGATTACTTCCAGACCGCGATGGTGCTCATCGCCTGCGTGCTGATCGTGCAGATGGTGCTGTGGATGAAGCAGCACGGCCGCACGCTGAAGCGCGACATGGAACAGTCGCTGCAAAAGAGCCAGCGCGATTCGAACTGGTGGGGCGTGGCGCTGCTGGTCGCACTGGCGATCGCGCGCGAAGGCAGCGAAACCGTGATCTTCCTGTACGGCCTCGGCTTTGGCCAGTCGGGTCATGTCGGCGGCAGTCAGATGCTCGCTGTCGTGATCGGTCTCGCGCTTGCGTTCCTGACCTTCTACGTGTTGCAGCTCGGCGGCAAGATCATCTCATGGCGGCTCTTTTTTCGCGTCACCGAAATCATGCTGCTGTTCCTCGGCGCGGGGCTGTTCCAGACCGGCGTCGACAAGCTGATCGACAAGGAAATCCTGCCGACGCTCGTCGACCAGCTGTGGAATTCGTCGGCGATTCTCGATGACTCGAGCACCTTCGGTTCGCTCGTCGCGACGCTGACCGGCTACCGCGCGCATCCGGCGCTGATGAATCTGCTCGCCTATGCCGTGTATTGGGCGGTCGTTTATCTGCTCGTGCGCCGCGCCAGTCGCAAGCCCGCGCAGCAGACGGTAGGGCGCGCGGCATGAGCGCCGTGATGGCTTCCCGGCCGGGCCGCCTCGCGGCGGCCGGCCAGTGGATGCAGCGCCACGGCGCGGTGATTCGCGGCATCCAGTGGGTCGTGGTCGCGGTGTATGTGTTCCTGATCGTCGTGCCCGCGCTGATGCCGCTGCCGGACGACACCGCGCATCTGTGGAACAACCTGACGCTCGCCGCGCAGTTCGTGTTCTGGGGCATCTGGTGGCCGTTCGTGTTGCTGTCGATGGTGATGCTCGGCCGCGTCTGGTGCGGCGTGCTGTGTCCGGAGGGCGCGCTCGCCGAATTCGCGAGCAAATTCGGCCGCGGCCGCGCGATTCCGCATTGGATGCGCTGGGGCGGCTGGCCGTTCGTCGCGTTCGGCATCACGACGATCTACGGGCAGATGGTGAGCGTCTACCAGTATCCGAAAGCGGTGTTGCTGGTGCTCGGCGGCTCGACCTTCGCGGCAATCGTGATCGGTCTGCTATACGGACGCGAGAAGCGCGTCTGGTGCAAATACCTGTGCCCGGTCAACGGGGTTTTTTCGCTTCTGTCACGGCTCGCGCCGTTTCACTACAAGGTCGACGAAGACGCGTGGCGCCGCTCGTATAAGAACGGCGAGCATGGGCATCGCGTGATTCCGATCAACTGCGCGCCGCTCGTGCCGTTGCGCAACATGAAAGGCGCGGCGGACTGCCATATGTGCGGCCGCTGCAGCGGACACCGCGATGCGATCGCGCTGACGTGGCGCAAGCCGTCGACCGAAGTCGCGCAGTTGGGCGACAAGAACGCGAACCCGTGGGACACCGCGCTGATCCTGTACGGCCTGCTCGGCATCGCGATCGGCGCGTTCCACTGGACCGCGTCGCGCTGGTTCATCGACCTGAAGATGTTCGCCGCGACGTGGCTCGTCGATCGCGACATCACGTGGCCGCTCGACACCAACGCGCCGTGGTTCCTGTTCACGCATTACCCCGACCAGAACGACGTGTTCTCGTGGCTCGACGGCTCGCTGCTGATCGGCTACATCCTGTCGACGGCGCTTGTCTACGGCACCGTGCTGCTGCTGTTGCTGACGGGCGCGACGCGCATGCTCGGGCGCTTCGACGCAACGCGTCTGCATCACTTGACGCAGGGGCTGATTCCGATCGCGGGCGCGGGCGTATTCCTTGGTTTGTCGGCGACGACGCTGTCGCTGCTGCGCGCCGAGCACGTGTCGCTGTGGTGGGCGTCGGATCTGCGCATCGCAATTCTCGTGATTGCGAGCGCGTGGAGCGCATGGCTCGCGTGGCTCGTCACGCGCCGCTACAGCGAGCGCTTCGTGCAACGCGCGCTGGCGATGCTGTGGTTCGTCGCGGCGCTGGCGGTCGTCAATAGCGCGTGGTGGCTGATGTTCTGGGGCTGGGCCTCGAAGTAAGTCTTTAGCCTGTGTCCGGTGCGAACGCAGGCGCAAGCGCAAACGAAAAGCCGTGGGATGGTCACATCCCACGGCTTTATCATTTTCAGCGATGTACGCCGTTGCGCGCATCGGCTTTCGAGCGAGAACCAAAAAAGCGGCCTGGCTTGCTGCGACGGCTGGCTTGGTGTCTGCACGAAGGGGTCTAGTTCTCGCGTGCAAACCGTCGTGGCTGGCTAATGCCTAACACCTCTCTGGGAGGTGGTCCCCACAATACCCGGTACTTACCTCGTGTTGCCTTGCTACTTCGTCAGGATCAGCTTGCCGAGGCGCGTCGCACGCAGTTGATACGTGTCGCCGTTGTGCACGATGCTGATGTGACTATGGCCTTGCAGCAGCGCGTCGCTGCGCACGACCCGTTCCGACGTCTCGCTCTGGCCGGCGGTGCGTTGCGCGCCGGGTTTCGCCGCGGGCACGGCCGTCGTCGACGATTTCGGGCGGCTGGTTAGCGCGGCCGCCGAGCGGCGCAGGCTGAGCGTGGAGGAGCGAGTCATATCGGTCATTCGTTTTAGCTTGTTCGTCGATTCGATGTGATCATTCTAAATGATAACCATTCCTATTTACAAGATCGAGAAATTGATCGGATCCGACTTTTTGATAGCTGGATGAAAGTGCGTCTAGATGGCGATTCTGGAAGCCATTCTGACATGGCCCCGCGAAAGCGCGGGCAGGGCGCCCGCGCGGTATGTCAGTGCAACGGTCCCGGTTCCTGCCCGGCCGCGACGTACTGGCGGATCAGCCGCACCGTATCGATATCGTTCTCGCGATACGCGGACTTGACGATCTCCTGCGTCTGCACGGCGTCCTGGTCGGTCGAGACGGGCAGCGTGGTCGCGTACTCGAAGCGTAGGAACAACTGCAGCTCATCGGGCTGCTCGATCGTCATCGTCAGTGAGCCGCCGACGTGCTCGGCGGTCGGCAGGATGTCGTAGCGCACGCTTTCGCTTTCCTGCAGCGTGACGCGATCGCGCACGGTGGCCTGGCCGTAGTGCAACTCACGCTCGAGCACATTGCCGTCGCGCGACAGGATCGTGCAGCTGTCGAGACCGATCACGAACAGTTGCGGCTGCTCGGCGCGCAGCACGAGCCCTTCCCACAGCTGCTCGCGGGTCATCGATTCGACGAAGGGATTCAACGGATCGTTGATCTGAATAAGGTGTTCGAAATTCAAGACGACTGCGTCCTATGAAAATATTGCAATACCCGTGACCCGAACGGACGGCGTCCGACCGTCCTATGCGCGTTTGCTGCGACTGTTAAGCGACCGCGAGCGCGGAGCGGATCGAGATCGTGTGCGTGAGGATCTTGTGCACCGGGCACGCATTGGCAATTTGCAAAAGCCGTTCCCGCTGCTCGCCGGAGAGTTCGCCATCGAGCATGATCTGACGGTCGATCGTCGAGCCTGCGTCGCCGGTTTCCATCGACAGTTTGACGCGTACGCCCGCGAGCGGCCAGCCTTTGCGCTGCGCGTACATCTTTAGCGTGATCGACGTACAAGCGCCGAGGCTCGACAGCAGCAGCGAGACCGGCGTCGGGCCGCGGTCGCCGCCGCCTAGCGATTCGGGTTCGTCGGCAAGCCAGGTGTGCTTGCCGTCATCGAATACGACCTGGAAATTCGTCGAACCGATGTGGGCGGTGACGGTGGGCTCTGCCATGCGCGGCTCCTCTGCTAGGGATCTAATAGCGTCGCGCGCCGCGGACTGTCGAAATCAACGCGGGCCGCGCGACATGAGCCGATATTGTGAACGAATTTAGCGGCGTTCGCGGCCCGTGGCGGATGATTTGGCGGCGCGCGTGGCTGGTGGCAAGCTTCGCCTCGCGCCGACAGGCGTGACAAACGCGCGGCACGCGCTCGCCTGTCAGTGCGTGATCGCGCCCATCCGCCCGGCCTGATAGTCGATCACCGCCTGACGAATCTCGTCTTCGGTATTCATCACGAACGGGCCATAGCGCACCACCGGCTCCTTCAGCGGCACACCGCCGAGCAGCAGTACTTCGAGTGGTTCGTCGCCGGCCGTGATGGTCACCGCGTCGCCGTCGTTGGCGAACACCACCATCGTGCGCGCGTCGATGTCCGCGCGCGCGTCGCCTTCGCCATACACGCCCTTGCCGGACAGCCCATACGCGAACACGCGATAGTCGGCCGGTACCGGCTGGCGGATCGTCGCGCCCGGCTGCAACGAGAAATGCTGATACAGGATCGGCGTGCGCGTTTCGATCGCGGCCTTGACGCCGAGCGCTTCGCCCGCGATGACCTTCACGCGCACCTGGCCGTCTTCGGACGTCGCGGCCGGAATGCGTGTCGACGGAATTTCCTGGTAGCGCGGCGCGATCATCTTGTCGCGACGCGGCAGGTTCACCCATAGCTGCAGGCCGTGCACGCGACCGCCGGTGCGCGTGAATTCCGGGTCCGGCATTTCGCTATGCACGACGCCCGCGCCCGCGGTCATCCATTGCACGTCACCGGCGTGCAGCGTGCCGGAATGGCCCGCCGAATCCTTGTGGCCGAACTGGCCCTCGAGCACATAGGTGACCGTCTCGAAGCCGCGATGCGGATGATCGGGCGCGCCGATCGCCTCGCCTGGCGCATAGTCGACCGGCCCCATTTCGTCGAGCAGCAGGAACGGATCGAAGTCCATCAGCAGACGCGTCGGAAACGGTCGATGAACGATAAACCCGCCGCCCTCCACTGTGCGAACCGACGGGAACGTGCGTTCGATCGTGCGTGACGTAGTCATCAATATCACCTCGAAAAATGGGAATAGCGCGATTTCTGAAACATGGGGCTATTATAGGGACCGTTTTTGGCGGTGCCAGACGTCCCTCAGCAATGGATTGTTCTATTCATGGAACGATGAGATGAAGATCGATTCACACAATCTGAACGACCTCATGTACTTTTCGCAGGTCGTCGAACATGGCGGATTTTCGGCCGCCGAGCGGGTGCTGGGCATTTCGAAGTCGCGCCTGTCGCGTCGGCTCACGGAGCTGGAAGCGTCGCTCGGCGTGCGCCTGTTGCAGCGTTCCACTCGCAAGCTCGCACTGACCGAAGCGGGGCAGCTGTTCTACCAGCACTGTCAGGCGATGCTCAGCGAAGCGCAGGCGGCGGTCAATGTCGTGCAGCAGCTGCGCTCGTCGCCGCGCGGCACGGTGCGCGTCAGCGTGCCGGTTACGATCTCGCAGACGATTCTGTCGACGATCCTGCCGGAATTCATGCACCGCTTTCCGGAGGTGCGCGTCGTGATGCGCGTGACGAATCGCGTGGTCGATCTGTTCGAGGATTCGATCGACGTCGCACTGCGCGTGCGTTCGGATCCGCCGGAAAACGCGAACATCGTCGTGCGGCCGCTGTGGCGCACCGAGCAGATGCTGGTCGGCGCGCCGAGCCTGCTGCAGCAGAATGCGCCGCCGCTGACGCCGGGCGACCTGAACCGCTTCGAAACACTCGACGTGCCGACGAGCGACGGCCGCCACGTGTACAACCTGATCTCGCCCGACGGCACGCGCCATGCTCACGAACACGAGCCGCGCCTCGTGACCGCCGATCTGATGACGATTCGCGAGGCGGTGCTCGCCGGCGTCGGCATCGCCGCATTGCCGGAGATGATGTATGGAGCCGCGTTGAGAGCGGGGCAACTGTCGCCCGTGATGCCGGGCTGGAGTTTTCCGACGCCGCAGTTGTACGCGGTGTTCGTGTCGCGTCAGGGGATGGTGCCGGCCGTGCGCGCGTTCGTCGATTATCTTGTCGAGATGCTCGATCCGGATGAGGGCAAGCACATCATCGGCGAGTGTCCTGAGCGCGCCGAAAAAGCGGCGGCGCAGGCATCGGTGGCGAGGGCGTCCTCCGCTGCGTCGGCGGCGGTTTCATGAGGCTCTGTGGCAACTTGAGGGGGCACGGTGCGCCGCGGGTCGCTAGCGCGCTTCGGAAATCGTTTTTAGCATTTAAGCGCGGCCTGTCATGATTACTTTCAATGGTCGTTTGCTTGAATGCGCGCGCACACAGGCATATAGTGAAATCCCTTTCGCTAAGGAGTGTCCTATGCGAAAACTCATGGCCGCTATCATAGCGGGCCTGATAGGGCTGACCGCGTTGTCCGTGTCGACCACGGCCCTCGCATGCGGTGATAAAAGCTATCAGTCTTCGGCCGATGGCAAATGATCCCGCCGCCCGAAGGCGCCGAGTGCGCACAAAAAAAGGCCTTCATCCGACGATGAAGGCCTTTTACTTTTTGGCCCTGTTTAAAAGGGTTTTCCCGTAGACGAGCGCGCTGCTCCGCTTGCCGCTCCGCGTGCCACGTTACCGTTTACTTCGCTTTGGGCTGCGTGACGAAACCGATCTTCGTCAGTCCGCCAGCCTGCGCGGCCGACATCACCTGAGCGACCTTCTCGTACGGCACCTTGCGGTCCGCATCGAGATGCAACTCCGGCTGCGGGCTCGCCTGCGCGGCCGCGGCGATCTTCGCGGCGAGCGCCGCATCGTCGACCTTGGTGCTGTCCCACAGCACGTTGCCGTCCGCGTCGATCGACACCGTCACGTGCGCGGGCTTCGTGTCTTCCCTCTGACTGCTCGCGTGCGGCAGATCGATCTTGACCGCGTGACGGATCACCGGAATCGTCACCATGAAGACGATCAGCAGAACCAGCATCACGTCGACGAGCGGCGTCATGTTGATCTCGTTCATCAGGCCGTCGTCATCGTCTCCGGCGAAAGGGCTCATTGCCATTGGGATGCCTCGTCGATCAGTTGGCGCGGGTTGCGAGACGCAGGCCGTCGCCGCGCTTGGTCGACGACAGACGGGCACCCGTTACGAAGAACGCATGCAGCCCGTGCGCGAAGCGGCTCAATTTCGCGACGATCGCCTTGTTGGCGCGCGTCAGCGCGTTGTAGCCGAGCACGGCCGGAATCGCGACGAACAGACCAAACGCGGTCATGATCAGCGCTTCGCCGACCGGGCCGGCGACCTGGTCAATCGACGACTGGCCGCTCGCGCCGATCGCGAGCAGCGCGTGATAGATGCCCCACACGGTCCCGAACAGGCCGACGAACGGCGCGGTGCTGCCGATCGACGCAAGAATCGCGAGACCGCTCTGCATGCGCGCGACGCTTTCGTCCATCGTGTCTTTCAGGCAGCGCGTGATCCAGTCGGACACGTCCATGCGGTCGTGCAGATGCGGCTGCGTCTGGTGATGATGGTCGGCCGCTTCCTGGCCCGACAGCGCGAGCGCGAGGAACGGGTTGTCATGCGGCGTCGAGGCGCCGCCGCCGAGCTTCTTCACGCCGTCGGCGAGGTCGTCCGAATGCCAGAACGCCTGCTCGGCGTTCTTCGTCAGGCGCTTCAGGCGCATCACGTTCCAGCCTTTGACGACGATCACGCTCCACGACATCACCGACATGATCAATAGCGCGAGCGCGATACCGCGCGTCACGAAATCCCCTTGCGCCCACACGTGTGCCAATCCGTAGTTTTGCATTGCAATTCCTTGTTTTTGAAATCTTGCTTCAGTCGGTCAGATTGAAGTTGAAAGGCTGGGTGTACGCGGCCCTGACGGGTTCGCCGTTCTCGAGATACGGCTTGCAGGCGCTCGCGCGTACGGCGGCCAAGGCCGCGTCGTCGAGACGGCTAAAGCCGCTGCTTTTCTTCAACTCGATGTTCTCGAGCTTGCCGTTCAGACCGACGACGAAGTGCACGTACGCGGTGCCGGATTCGCCGCGGCGCCGCGATAGAGCCGGGTATTCAGGCTGGGTGATATTGCAATCGAGGTGCGACACGTTTTTCGGCGCGCTGATTTCCATCGTGGGCTTGCCGATCGCGGGCGCTGCCGCGGTGGGCGGTGTCGCCGGCGCGGCGGGCGCGGGCGGCGTCGGATCGGGCGCCGCGACCCGCGTCGGCGATGGCGCAGCGGCCTGTGGCAACGGAGTTGGCGTCGGCTTGGGCGTCGGAGCCGGCTTCGGCTGGGCTTTCGGCGTCGTATGGACGGGCGGCGTTGGCCGGGGCGGCGGCGGAGCGATCGATTGCAGCGCGACCGGCGCGGCGAGCGGCGCGGGCGGCAGCAGTTCGGCGGTCATCACGTGCGATTCGAGCGCGACCGGCACAGGCTCGTGACGCAGCGTCATGATCACGGCGAGCAGAGCGACGTGAACCGCGGCGACTATGGCAGTGGCCGTCAGCGCGCGGGAATTCGGTCGGGTGGACGACGCCAGCGTGGCGCTGGCGGAAACGGGATGCGGAGCCTGCATGGTCAGTGTGGCAGTGCACCGTGCGGGCGGCGCGTCAAACAGGGCATCGTCATGTTCGGAAAATCAGCAGCGAAATGAACAAAGTAGTCACGAAACCAATCAGCAATTCCATCTCGAACTCCTTTCGAAGGGGGAGCGGGGTAGCTGGCTGGTACGAGTACTGGCTTGCTGACGGCGGTGGGATAACGCAGTACGGTGGACAGTACTGCGGTTGTGTTGCAGACGTGCGGCACATTCAACGTCGCATCGGAGCGTTACATAAAGCGTGCGTGAAGCGGAGGGGCTTTAGACGCACCGACACGGCTTGCACCGGGCCCTGCTAGCTGAGCTCAGGCTGCCTTGCGCTCGTAGAACGCGACTTGCACGACCTCGGCGACGCTCTGCACCTGCCGATGCTCGACCACGCCGCAACGGCTCGCGCACACACCGCTTTGCAGCATCACGTCACGCACGGATTCCTCGCATTTGCCGCAGCACGAGGCGACGCCGAGTTCAAACTGCAACTCGTCGAACGAGTCGATGCCGTCCGCAATCGAGGAGCGGATTGTGCGGTCGGATACGGATTTGCAGACACAGACGATCATGGCAGGCGTCATAGCTAACGTTAATGCGAATTATTATCATTTTGTTTGTTTCGTTTGGCAAGCGTCCCGTGCGATTTTTTGTAACAAAACCAGACTCTTAGAATGGATTTCGTCGGCAGGAAGGGCGGGGCGCGCGCCGGTTGCCGGCGCTAGGCGGCGCGAGAATCCGATGCGGCCGTGCGGCCCGACGGTATCGATACCTGCTCGACCGCGGCCTCGATCCGCAGCAGCGTGGCGGCGAGTTGCTGCTGATGGATGCCGTCGTCGGTGGAATAGAAGCGCGGCAGCGGCGTGCCCCCGGCCGACGCGGCGGCGCGCAGGCCGTGCTGCTCGAGCACGCGTTCTAGCTGACGCGCGATCGCCACGCTCGTATCGATCAGCGCGAGCCGCTCGCCGACGATGTCGCGGATCGCCGCGTCGAGAAAGGGGTAATGGGTGCAGCCGAGCACCAGCGTGTCGGCGCCCGCGTCGAGCATCGGTTCCAGGTAGCTGCGCAGCAGTGCGTGCAGCTCGGCCGAGCCGACGTCGCAACGCTCGACCGCCTGCACGAGCCCGTGGCCGGGCTGGCACAGAAAGCGGCAGTCGGCGGCGTAGCGTTCGAGCAGCCCCTGGAAGCGGGCGCTGCGCAGTGTCGCCTGGGTCGCGAGCACGCCGGCGACGCGGCTTTTCGATTGCAGCGCGGCGGGCTTGACACCCGGCTCGACGCCGACGAGTGGAATCGGCAGCTTTTCGCGCACCAGCGCGATCGACTGCGCGGTCGCCGTATTACATGCGACCACGAGCGCCTTCGCGCCTTGTGCGGCGAGCCATTCGCCGATGGCCAGCGTGCGGTCGGTGATGAAGTCGTCGTCGCGCTCGCCGTAGGGCGCGTATAGCGAATCGGCGACATACAGCAACGCCTCGTCAGGCAGTTGCGCGCGCACCGCGCGCAACACGGACAGGCCGCCGAGCCCCGAGTCGAAAATGCCGATCGGCGCCTGCGACGCGGCGCCAGCGGCAACACTGCGGACAGTCGGGGACGGCGAAGGGGCGGGCATAGGCGAAAAAAACGAGCGTGAAGTGGCGGTCGGCGAAAAGGGTGAAACCACGGTGAGGCGCGAACGAGCGCGCAAGTATATCGCCCGTGCGGTACGGTCCGGCGCGAATGCCTGCTGGGCAGGCGTCGTGCCGCTACCGCGCGGGATGCTTCAGCGTGCTTCGATCAGGACTCGACCGAGCCCATCGCGCTTTGCTGGTAGTTCTGGATACCGACCTTGTCGATCAGATCGAGCTGGGTTTCGAGCCAGTCGATGTGCTCTTCGGTGTCGTCGAGAATCTTCGTGAAGATTTCGCGCGAGACGAAATCGCGCACCGATTCGCAGTAGGCAATCGCCTCCTTGCAGGTGCCTTGCGAAATCTGTTCGAGCTTCAGATCGCATTCGAGGATCTCTTTGGTTTCCTCACCGATCAGCAGCTTGTGCAGGTCCTGTAGATTCGGCAGACCGTCGAGCATGAAGATCCGTTCGATCAGCATGTCGGCATGCTTCATTTCGCCGATCGACTCGTCGTACTCGTGCTTGCCGAGCTTGTCGAGGCCCCAGTGGCCGTACATTCGGGCATGCAGGAAGTATTGATTGATCGCGGTCAGTTCGTTCTTCAACTGCGCGTTCAGATATTCGATGACCTTCTTGTCGCCTTGCATGTTATTTCCTTTTTCGGGAACCTTGAATTTCCAACAACAATAAACGCCATGTCCAAAAAAGCCAAGAGATCCGATACAACTGTTGGCGGCGTTGGCGGCCTCGTGCGTGCGGCGCCTTGCGCATGCATGACGCACGGAAAGAAAAAGCCGGGATCGCGGCCCCGGCTTTTCGACTGACCTGAGTAGCGTTAATCGCGACTCATCAAGCCGTGGCGACCGGAATCTTGCCGATCTTGGCTTGCCATTCCTTCGGGCCGGTCTGGTGCACGGAGGTGCCGTTCGAATCGACGGCGACCGTGACCGGCATGTCCTGCACGTCGAACTCGTAGATCGCTTCCATGCCGAGTTCTTCGAACGCGAGCACCTTCGCGCTGCGGATCGCCTTCGACACGAGGTACGCCGCACCGCCGACGGCCATCAGATACGCGGCCTTGTGCTTCTTGATCGCCTCGATCGCGATCGGGCCGCGCTCAGCCTTGCCGATCATCGAAATGAGGCCCGTTTGCGCGAGCATCGTCTCGGTGAATTTGTCCATCCGCGTCGCAGTGGTCGGGCCCGCCGGGCCGACCGCTTCGTCGCGCACCGGATCGACCGGGCCGACGTAGTAGATCACGCGGTTCGTGAAATCGACCGGCAGCTTCTCGCCCTTCGCGAGCATGTCGGCGATGCGCTTGTGCGCGGCGTCGCGGCCCGTCAACATCTTGCCCGACAGCAGCAGTGTCTGGCCCGGCTTCCAGCCCGCCACTTCTTCCGGCGTCAGCGTGTTGAGGTCGACGCGCTTGCTGGTTTCCGTGTTCGGTTCCCAGTGCACCTTCGGCCATGCGTCGAGCGACGGCGCTTCGAGCCTGGCGATGCCCGAACCGTCGAGCGTGAAGTGCGCGTGGCGGGTCGCCGCGCAGTTCGGGATAATCGCGATCGGCTTGGATGCGGCGTGCGTCGGCGCGGCCATGATCTTCACGTCGAGAACAGTGGACAGACCGCCGAGGCCCTGCGCGCCGATACCGAGTGCGTTGACCTTCTCGTGCAGCTCGACGCGCAGTTCTTCGATCCAGTCCTTCGGGCCGCGCGCGATCACGTCCTGAATGTCGATCGGGTCCATCAGCGATTCCTTCGCCATCACCATCGCTTTCTCAGCGGTGCCGCCGATGCCGATGCCGAGCATGCCCGGCGGGCACCAGCCCGCGCCCATCGTCGGCACCGTCTTCAGGATCCAGTCCACGATCGAGTCCGACGGGTTCAGCATCGCGAACTTCGACTTGTTCTCCGAGCCGCCACCCTTGGCCGCGACCTGCACGTCGACGGTGTTACCCGGCACGATCTCGTAGTGGATCACGGCCGGCGTGTTGTCCCTGGTGTTCTTGCGCGCGCCTTCGGGCGGGCTCACGATCGATGCGCGCAGCACGTTGTCCGGATTCAGATAACCGCGGCGCACGCCTTCGTTGATCATGTCGGTGACGCTCATCGTGGCGCCGTCCCAACGCACGTCCATACCGACCTTCACGAACACCGTGACGATGCCGGTGTCCTGGCAGATCGGGCGCTTGCCTTCGGCGCACATGCGGCTGTTGGTCAGGATCTGCGCGATCGCGTCCTTCGCTGCGGGGCTCTGTTCGAGTTCGTACGCGCGGCCGAGCGCTTCGATGTAGTCGAGCGGATGGTAGTAGCTGATGTACTGCAGCGAATCAGCGATGCTCTGAATCAGGTCTTCCTGTTTGATGACGGTCATGGCTAGCTCAGTGGGGAGTGGCGCTTGTTGTCGGATCGCAGCACGGTGCGGTCAGTCTTGCGCCTTCATGGGAGTGGAAATTCTGGTGCCACCCACGGCGTGCAAGGCCGCGGGTCCTTCGAAATGTTTGGGGTGCGTGTGCGTGGTGTTCTGGTCGGGGCTGATGAAGGTCTTCAGCAGATGGATCGACGAGATGCTGATCAGCGCCATCGACAGCTTCACTTTCAGCACGCCGGCGTTCACGTGATCGAGCCATTCCGGTTCGTCCGGATGACCGTCGAGGCCGAGGCGCGATACGAACGTTTCATAGCCGCCGATGATCACCATGATCAGCATCAGCCCGAGGTACAGCGGCACCTGCAGCCAGCGGCTCATGAAAACGAGGTGGGGCAGCGCGCGCATGGGGCGGCGCGGACGGGCGGAGGCGGGTCGCGAAGCGGACATAGGCAACGGTCAGATGAAGCGCAGGTGACGGAACAGGGGGCCAGGCGCCGACGGCGGTGCGGGGCGCGGCCACCGAAGGGGCGCGAGACTCGCGTCAGGCGCGCCATTGTACAGCGTCGGTCGAATCTGCTGCTTTGCGGCGGGCAGCGCCCGCCACACCGGAATTACGATGCGATCGGCGGCACGCTGCGCGCCTTCAGGCTCGCGAGGCCGATACCGGCGACCACGCAGGCAAGCGCGATGCCGTGCGCGAGCGTGGGCCGCTCGCCGAGGAACTCGATGCCGTAGAGCGCCGCGGCGACCGGCAGCACCGCGCTGAACACGCCGGCAAGACTGCCCGGCACGTGACGGATGCCTTTCATCCACAGCCAGAACGAGAAGATGCTGGCCGACAGCCCGTACCACAAGACCAGCATCCAGACGCTCGACGGCACCGCGCGATAGTCGAAATGCGCGAGCGAGCCGGTGCCGGCCGTCGCATCCGCGCCCGCCTGGACGTGCGCGACATTGATGACGACGACGCCGACGATCGCCAGCGCGATCGACGCGAGCGCGCGGCCATCGGGCCGCTCCTTCATGATCAGCCACGACAGCAGCGCGACGACCGCCGGAATCGTGCTCGTGATCACGCCGGCCGCGACCGCGCTGGTACGCGCGACGCCGTTGAGCATCAGCAGCGTGAAACCGAAGGTGCCGAATAGCGCCTGCAAAAACAGGTTGATCCATTCATCGCGTTTGACGCGGCGCAGTTTGGTCGCGCGCAACAGCGGCCAAAGCACGGCCATCGCGATTACGAAACGCAGCAGCGCGAACAGCGGGACGGGGACGAAGGCGACGATCGATTTACCGATTCCGACGTTGCTGCCGACCAGCAGCATCGAGGTAATGAGAAGCAGGGCGTAGCGATTCAAGCTGGAATCCGGACGGCTAGTTCAGTTAGCATTGTAAAAGGCCGTGCGAGAGAGCGTAAGGGTGCGAAAGCGGGCGCGCTGGCGGTGCGTCGAGTTCGCATCAGCGGTATGCAATGTGCTGCGAGTGAGCGTAGAAGGCTCTGTAGACCGGGCGATCTTTTTCGCGCGCATCTCGTCTGATCAACGCGTAACTGCGTCGATGGCTGGCGCGATCTAAGGGTTTTCGCTTGCAGATCAATACGATGCGCGTAAGTGGCCGGTAAGTTGCAGCGCTTATGGTTAAGCCTTGACGCGGAATAGGATCGCGCAGGGCGCCCGCATGCACGGATGTTGCGATGCCGCACGCACGCGCGTTTGACGGTATCGCGAGGTGGGAGACAGCGCCGCTCGTGGCGGCTCGCACGGGATAAGGCCCGCGCGCCCGACGCGCGCCGGTACAGGTTTTACGTTTCATCTTCACCAAGGGGTTGTCGATGTCTGCGATTGAATCGGTTCTTCAGGAACGCCGCGTTTTTCCGCCCTCCGCTGACACTGCGAAGGGTGCCACGATCTCCGGCATGGACGCGTACCGGGCGCTCGCCGCCGAAGCGGAGCGCGACTACGAAGGCTTCTGGGGGCGTCTCGCGAAGGAGACGCTGAGTTGGCACAAGCCGTTTACGAAGGTGCTCGACGAATCGAAGGCGCCGTTCTACACGTGGTTCGAAGACGGCCAGCTGAACGCGTCGTATAACAGCATCGACCGTCACGTCGAGGCCGGCAACGGCGAGCGCGTCGCGATCGTGTTCGAAGCCGACGACGGTATCGTCACCAACGTCACCTATCAGGATCTGCTGCAACGCGTATCGCGCTTCGCGAATGCGCTGAAAAAACGCGGCGTGAAGAAAGGCGACCCGGTCGTCATCTATATGCCGATGTCGATCGAGGGCATCGTCGCGATGCAGGCGTGCGCGCGGATCGGCGCGACGCACTCGGTCGTGTTCGGCGGCTTCTCGTCGAAGTCGCTCAACGAGCGGCTCGTCGACGTCGGCGCGGTCGCGCTGATCACGTCCGACGAACAGATGCGCGGCGGCAAGGCTTTGCCGCTGAAGAACATCGCCGACGAAGCGCTCGCGCTCGGCGGCTGCGAGAAGGTCAGGAGCGTGATCGTGTACCAGCGCACCGGCGGCAAGGTCGCGTGGGACGCAGGGCGCGACCTGTGGATGCACGAACTCGCACAGGCCGAGTCGGACCAGTGCGCGCCCGAATGGGTCGGCGCCGAGCATCCGCTCTTCATCCTCTATACGTCGGGCTCGACCGGCAAGCCGAAGGGCGTGCAGCACAGCACCGGCGGCTATCTGCTGTGGGCCGCGCAAACGCTGAAATGGACCTTCGACTGGCGCCCCTCCGACGTGTTCTGGTGTACCGCCGACATCGGCTGGATCACCGGCCATAGCTACATTACGTACGGGCCGCTCACGCTTGGCGGCACCCAGGTCGTATTCGAGGGCGTGCCGACCTATCCGGACGCCGGGCGCTTCTGGCAGATGATCGCGAAGCACGGGGTCACGCTGTTCTATACGGCTCCTACTGCGATCCGCTCGCTGATCAAGGCCTCCGAGGCCGACGCTAAAGTGCATCCGAAGAGCTACGACCTGTCGACGTTGCGCATCATCGGCACGGTCGGCGAACCGATCAATCCGGAGGCGTGGGTGTGGTACTACGAGAACGTCGGAGGCGGCCGCTGTCCGATCGTCGATACGTGGTGGCAGACCGAGACCGGCGGCCACATGATCGCGCCGATGCCGGGCGCGACGCCGCTCGTGCCGGGTTCGTGCACGCTGCCGCTGCCGGGCATCATGGCCGCGGTCGTCGACGAAACCGGGCAGGACGTGCCGAACGGGCAGGGCGGCATTCTGGTGGTCAAGCGTCCGTGGCCGGCGATGCTGCGCAACGTGTGGGGCGATCCGGACCGCTACAAGAAGAGCTACTTCCCCGACGAGCTCGGCGGCAGGCTTTACCTCGCCGGCGACGGCGCGGTGCGCGACAAGGAGACCGGCTACTTCACGATCATGGGCCGCATCGACGACGTGCTGAACGTGTCGGGCCATCGTCTCGGCACCATGGAGATCGAGTCGGCACTGGTGGCCAATCCGCTCGTCGCGGAAGCCGCCGTGGTGGGCCGCCCCGATGCGACGACCGGCGAGGCGGTGTGCGCGTTCGTGGTGCTCAAACGTGCGCGTCCGCAAGGCGAAGAGGCCGTGAAGCTCGCGAACGACCTGCGCAACTGGGTCGGCAAGGAGATCGGTCCGATCGCGAAGCCGAAGGACATCCGCTTTGGCGAGAACCTGCCGAAGACGCGTTCGGGCAAGATCATGCGTCGTCTGTTGCGTTCGCTCGCGAAGGGCGAGGAAATCACCCAGGACGTGTCGACGCTGGAAAACCCGGCGATTCTCGATCAGCTCGGCGAGTCGATTTAAAGCGTTGTAAGCGGATCTGCGCGGACGGCGGCGGCGGTGTCGATCGACACGCTTGCGGGCACGCCGCGCAGACCCGTTATTCGAGCGGACGGCTTGCATCGCGGCGTTGCGCGGACAATCCCGATTGCCTCGCCGATGCCTTTTTGATACATAGGCGCATGGCCGCGCCGCACCTATCCTCCCACGCCAGGTTGAACCCCCCGCCCGAACCGCCACCGGTCTCGGCGGCGATGGCGCTGGCGCATCGCAAGTACTGGCGTTTCAACCTCGCGCTGATCGCGGTGCTGATGACGCTTGGCTTCTTCGTCTCCTTCGTCGTGCCATTGCTGGCGCCCGCGCTCGCGCAGGTGCACGCAGGCGGCTTCAGGCTGCCGTTCTACTTTGGCGCACAAGGCGCGATCCTGATCTACCTCGCGCTGATCGTCGTCTATATCGTGCTGATGCAGCGCGCCGATCGTCAGTTGCAGCACGCGTTCGAAGCGGATTCGCAGCGCGATGCGGCAAGCGGTCCCGCCGCGGATTCCACCAGCGGCGCGAACGATGACGTCACGATCGGCAAGGCCGCGCCGGCCGCGCGCGGGCGCTGAGCCGATGAAGCTCACGCATCGGCTGATCCGCTCGTACGCGCTCTATACGCTCGGCTTTCTGCTGTTCGTCTACGTGATGTGGCGCATCGAGCGCAGCACCGGTCCCGGGATGTGGATCGGCTATGTGTTCCTGTTCGTGCCGATCGCGGTGTATGCGGTGATCGGCGTGCTGTCGCGCACGTCCGACCTGGTCGAATACTACGTAGCGGGGCGGCGCGTGCCGTCGGCGTTCAACGGCATGGCGACCGCGGCCGACTGGTTGTCGGCCGCGTCGTTCATCGGTCTGGCCGGCTCGATCTACGCGACCGGCTACGACGGCCTCGCGTACATGATGGGCTGGACCGGCGGCTATTGCCTCGTCGCGTTCCTGCTCGCGCCGTATGTGCGCAAGCTCGCGCGCTACACGATTCCCGATTTTCTCGGCACGCGCTATTCGAGCAACGCGGTGCGCGGCCTCGCGGCGCTCGCCGCGATCCTGTGCTCGTTCGTTTATCTGGTCGCGCAGATCCAGGGCGTCGGGCTGATCGCGACGCGCTTTATCGGCGTCGATTTCGCGGTCGGCATTTTCTGCGGGCTCGCGGGCATTCTGGTGTGCTCGTTTCTGGGCGGCATGCGTGCCGTCACGTGGACCCAGGTCGCGCAGTACATCATCCTGATCCTCGCGATGCTGATACCGGTATCGATGATCGCGCACAAGGACGGCCTCGGCTGGGTGCCGCAATTCAGCTATGGGCGCCTGATGGAGCGCATGGAAGGGCTCGAGAAGCAGGTGCGCGACGCGCCGCTCGAGGAGCGCGTGCGCGACGACTATCGACGCCGCGCCGCGTTGATGCAACTGCGGCTCGATACGCTGCCGCAATCGTTCATCGAGGAAAAGCAGCGGCTCACGCAGGAGGTCGGCGATCTGCGCCGCCATAACGGTCCGTTGCGCGAGATCAAGGAGCGCGAGCGCGCGCTCGAACAGTTTCCGCGCGATGCCGCCGCCGCGCAGATCGTCTGGAGTCAGAAGCGCGACGACATGCTGATGCGGGCGAGCGCGCCGGTGCCGATGCAGGAACCGTTTCCTGCTGTCGGTGAGGAAGACCGGAGCACGCACGCGCGTAACTTTCTATCGCTGCTGCTGTGTCTGTCGCTTGGCACGGCGAGCCTGCCGCATATCCTGACGCGCTATAACACGACGACTTCGGTGGCGTCGGCGCGGCGCTCGGTCGGCTGGACGCTCTTTTTCGTCGCGCTGTTCTATCTGACCGTGCCGGTGCTGGCGGTGCTGATCAAGTACGAGATCCTGTCGAATCTGGTCGGCCATCATTTCGCCGATCTGCCGCAGTGGCTGATGCAATGGCGCAAGGTCGAACCGAGCCTGATCAGCCTCGCCGATACGAACGGCGACGGTATCGTGCGCTGGAGCGAGATACAGATGCAGCCCGATATGGTCGTGCTCGCGGCGCCCGAGATCGCGGGGCTGCCGTATGTGATGTCGGGCTTGATCGCGGCGGGGGCGCTCGCGGCGGCACTATCGACCGCGGATGGTCTGCTGCTGACGATCGCGAACGCGCTATCGCACGACGTGTACTACCACATGGTGGATCCGAACGCGTCGAGCCAGCGGCGCGTGACGATCTCGAAGATTCTGCTGCTGGGTGTCGCATTGTTCGCGTCGTACGTGGCGTCGCTGAATACGGGGAATATTCTGTTTCTGGTCGGGGCGGCGTTTTCGCTGGCGGCGTCGAGTCTGTTTCCGGCGCTCGTGCTCGGCGTGTTCTGGAAACGCACGACGCGGCTCGGCGCGGTGGCGGGGATGGTCGCGGGGCTCGTCGTGTGCATCTACTACATCGTGTCGACGTATCCGTTCTTCACGCAGATGACGGGATTCACAGGTGCGCGCTGGTTTGGCATCGAGCCGATCAGTTCGGGCGTGTTCGGTGTGCCGGCGGGTTTTCTCGTGGCGATCGGGGTGAGTTTGCTCGATCGAAAGGCGGACGCTTATACGATCGCGCTGGTCGACTATATCCGGCATCCGTAGGCGGTTTGCGCGGGGCTTTGGCCAGGGTGTGGCGCAGGGCGCGAAGTTTGCTATAATTCGGCTCCCCGCCGGAGAGATGGATGAGCGGTTTAAGTCGCACGCCTGGAAAGCGTGTATAGGTTAATAGCCTATCGGGGGTTCGAATCCCCCTCTCTCCGCCAGGACATCCAATGAATACGGGCCTTTCGGCCCGTTTTTCGTTTCTACCCGCACCAGTACCCACACGCGTGCACGCGGTGCAATTCCCCACCCGCCGGCGGCCATTTCGATGCGTCGTCTACGAACAACACAGGTCGGGGTTTTCGGGGGCTCGGCTCGACAAAGAGACTTACCGGGGAACAAATGAAAAGCCCCGCTCGGGGCGGGGCTCATTAAGGCCTGGGCCTAAGTCTTTCTGGCAGTTCGGTCGGCATGGCAAGAGAAGAAAATACCCGACCAGCTCCGTGGCATGCGTCGCCCCCGCCAAAGCTGCGCCATCTCCGTCGCGCGCGCGAGAATCCACATTGGGTCGTCTGCTCCAACGTCGGTCAACTCAACAATGTTGCGGGAATTGGGGCTCATATATCTAATCGCTGCCTCGGGGATACTCGACGATAAATGAGACAGGGTGTCGGTACTTCGAGGCGAACACCTCGGGGTGAAATGCAAACATTGTCGAGTGGATGCCCGGGTGATATCGAACCAACCTCGCGCGGCGACGAGTGGATTAATCGCTCAGAAGACGCTTCAATTCCTCGAGAAACGAAGCGGTCGTATAGCCCCACAACTCCGGGTCGAAATCTTGCCCGTAATCCGTTTCAAACGCTGAATCCAGATCATCCGGGTGCTCGTTTATGAACGAATCTATTTCGTGGATCATTTCGAGATGGCTTTCCCGTGGGCAGTCCCTCCTGTAGCACGAAACAATTTCCGGAATCGTTTCTCCCCATAAATCAGAATCCTGATTAAGGTATGCGCCAAACAACTGATAAAGTTTCGGGTAACGCTCTGACAGCATAATTTTCGCCTTCATCCAGCATATGCGGTAAAAATGTAGTACGGCATTCCATTGTAGGTTTGATATTTCAGTACAACGACAACCTCATTCATCCGCGTCATTTTTCCTGTCTGTCGTGCAATTCCATAGCCGACATCACTCGCCACACGCTGCGTCAGTGTAAGGGGGCCGCCACTACCTGAGCACTCCGCCCATTTCCTGATTTGTGTCGTATGGGCGCGCATTACTTCTGATATTGCCCATTCCGCCCGCTCCAGGTTCGTGAATGACGACACTCTTTTTCGATGCGGTTCAAGTCTCAGTCTTTCGCGCAATTGCGCTTCGGTCCGCCCCACGTGCTTTTCGAGTGTGTGCCCTCCCAGCCTCGGATTGAGCGCTTTTGCTTCATGCATTTGCAGATCGATCCGGCCCATCGTAACGCTGGCCACGCGTGCAGCCTTGATCGAGCCAGCGAACCCGAACGGCACGATCATATCGACTGACAGGCCGATGTTGTTCGCCATGTCAGGACCGGCGTTCATCGCCTCGGCCAGCTTCGCCGTACCTTGCTGGGTCAGCGTGACCGTATCCCGGCCCGTCCAGATTTGACGCAAACCTGCCGACGCCGTATCTGAGCCATGTACGCCGAACACAACACATCCGGCCTTGCTCGCCATCGTCGGTTCCGGCAGCACACATAGCGCTGCCGCCCCGACCATTTCCAGCACCCCGCCCACAACCTGCAAGCCGCCCCATAGCCGGTTGGAACGCATCTCGGTAGGGCTGATCGACTGACGGGAGAGCACTGCCGCTAGTTGCGGCGCACTGAGCACCACGCGCACGCCGTCCGAATTCTGTTGATACGACATTCCAGTGTCCTCTGTAGCTGTTGGGGCTGCTACGCTAGCAGGCGTCCCACAGGGGTATGGAATGGGCGATGGATGATTTTAGGCTTTCGCTTCGATCAACGAAATGTCAACATTTGTGCGCGCCGGAATGCGCGCCGTAGCGCGTATGGACAGTCTGGACAAGAACGGTTCCGTTCAGCAAGGCAGCGCTCGTATAGCGCAGCGTGGACATAGGGTTTGGCCATGCCCCCGTCGTCGCGCGTCGTTGTTCCAGCAGGTCCGTTCGGTGAGTGGCCGTCTCAACGTTGTTTGCCGCGGAATGCGCGAGCGCGCGCTGCGAGGTCTCGCGCATAGATCCGCCGGGACAGAACACAAAATCCGGTCAACGAGAATTTTGTGCACGCGGGATCGTCCCGAGAGGCGCGAAGCTTCGACAAGCCTCACCCCTCATCCCCCTCCCGCAACTCCCCCGTATTCCCCCGTTCCGCGCAAGCGCCCGTAACGGGCGGCCGCCCCCGCGTCGCCTCTGACAGCGTCACTCCCTGCTGAATCCCAGCCTTCGCCAGCATATGTGCGCTAATCGGCGCGGTGAGAAACAGAAACGCCGGAATCAGCAACTCATGCAGGCTCGCGAAGTTGTTATGCGCGCTGAAATACACCACCGACGCGAGCACGATGCCGCCCACACCGAGCGTGGTCGACTTGGTCGGACCGTGCAGCCGCATGAAGAAGTCGGGCAGCCGGGCGAGCCCGACCGCCCCGACCAGCGTGAACAGACTGCCGGCCAGCAGCAGCAAACAAACGATCGCTTCGACAAAAGTTTCCATCGGCATACCCCACGCTAGTTGAGTTCGATGATGTCGCCGCGCTGCAGGTACTTGGTGAGCGCGACGGTACCCACGAAACCCATCACGGCAATCAGAAGCGCAACCTCGAAGAGGATCGTCGAGCGCAAGCTGATGCCGTACACGACGATCAACGCGATCGCATTGATGTTGAGCGTGTCGAGCGCGACGATGCGATCGGGCAGCGACGGCCCGCGCACGAGGCGCCACAGCGCGAGCAGGAACGCGATGCCGAGGATCGCGAGCGAGATCGGAATCACGATGGCTAGCATGCGAAGATCTCCATCAATGGGGCTTCATAACGGGACTTGATGAGCGCGATGAGTGCCGCTTCGTCGCCGAGGTCGAGCACGTGCACGGAGAGGCGCGTGCGGTCGTCGCTGAGTTCGGCGCACAGCGTGCCAGGGCTCAGCGAGACCACGCTGATAAGCACCGTGAGCGCGATCTCGTGGGTGCTGTCGAGCGGCACTTCGATGAACGCCGGGCGCATCCGCCGCGTCGGGCCGAGCACGAGCAGCGCGACCTCGACGTTGGCCACGATGATATCGACCAACACATGCCAGGCGAGGAGCACGAGCAGCCACGGTCGGCCGAAGCGCACCGGTCGCAGCCACAAGCCTTCGGCGACGCGAAAAGAGATCACGTAGCCGAGCGCGGCGCCGAGCAGCAGATTGCCCGGCGAGACGTCGTTCATCAGCAGCACCCAGCAGATGATCAGCAAGACCGCGAGCCACGGGTGGGGGAAGAGCCTTTTCAACATCGTCAGTTCCCCTGTGCATCGGCCGTGGTCGCGGCGGCCGCTGGTGGCGAGGAGCGCGCCGCGGGCAGGATCGCGTGCACGTAGGCGGCGCGATCGAATAGCTGTGTCGCCGTATCGGTGAGATAGTGCCGCACCGCGCCCGCGCCGAGCGTGATGGCCACGACACAGCCGAGCAGGATCGCGCATGCGGCGAGCTTCGCATTACTGCCACGCGGTGCGCGCTCCTCTTTGCCGGCGGCGGCGCGCGCGGCCGGCGCGGCCCACATCAGGCGCGTGCCCGTGCGGCTCAGCGCGACGATCGAGAGCAGGCTCGACAGCAGTACGGCCGGCCACAGCACGACTGCCGCGCCGAGCGGCGTGGCGGCCAGCACCATCGCCTTGCCGAGGAACCCGGACAGCGGCGGCAGGCCCGCGGCGCCCACCGCGGCGATCAGATAGAGCAGCGCGGCGAGGTTCGATGGCCACGGTGCATGCGTGCGCGGGACCGCTTCGACCGTAGCTTCGGCTTCGGTGTGAGCCGGTTCCCCGACCATCACGGCGAGCGCGCCGGCCGTCTCGACCTGCAGCGGCTGCACCCGCGCCAGCGTCGCCACCGCTTCGCCGTCCGGGGCGGGCGAGATGGCCGCCGCGGCCGCGTCGTCGAGCGCTTCGAGCGAGCCGGGCTCGATCGAATTGGCATCGGCGGAAACGGCGGCATGGGCGGCGTGCGGGGTCGGGGCTTGCTCGGGTTCGAGCGTGTCGGCGAGCAGGAACAGCGCGCCAGTGCAGAGCGTCGTGCTGATCAGGTAGTAGAGCAGCGCGCTCCATGCGAGCGGCGTCTGTAGTGCGATCGCCGCGATCAGCAGACCCACCGAAACCAGCACGAGATAGCCCGTCGTGGTCTTGAGACTCGACACCGCCAACGCGCCCAGCGCGCCGAACACGATCGTCGCGATCGCGAGCCACCACGCCCACTGATGCATGAACGCATCGAGCACGCCGCCCGCCGCGCCGAACACGAGCGCGTCGCAGCGCAGCATCGCATAGATGCCGACCTTGGTCATGATCGCGAACAGCGCGGCCACCGGGCCGATGGCGCTGCGGTAGGCCTGCGGCAACCAGAACGACATCGGAAACACGGCGGCCTTGAGGCCGAACACGAGCATCAGCGTCGCGCCCGCGAACTGCGCGAGCGGCAGCGACTCCGGCCCGAGACGCGCCAGACGTTCGCCCATGTCGGCCATGTTGAGCGTGCCCGTGACGCCGTAGAGCACGCCGATCGCGACCAGAAAGAACGACGAACCGACGAGGTTCATCAACAGATAGTGCAGCCCGTTGCGCACCCGTCGCGCGCCGCCACCATGCAGCAGCAGCGCGTACGACGCGATCAGCAGCAGCTCGAAGAACACGAACAGGTTGAAGAGATCGCCCGCGAGGAAGGCGCCGTTCAGGCCCATCAGCTCGAACTGGAACAGCGCACGGAAATAGCGGCCGCGCCTCGCGTCCTCGCTCGAGGTGCCGAGCAGGCAGCAGACCGCCAGCACGGCGGTGAGCACCAGCATCAGCGCGCCGAGCCGGTCGAGTTCCAGCACGATGCCGAACGGCGCGGGCCATGCGCCGAGCGCGTAGCTGGCGATCTCGCCTTGCGCGGCGCGCGCCATCAGCAGGCACGCGACGGGCAGCAGCGCGATGATGGCGAGCGCGTTCAGCGCGCGTTGCAGGCGTTTCGCGCGCAGCGGCAGCACGACGATGACGCCCGCGGAAAAGAGCGGAATCAGGATCGGGAGCAGGAGAACGTGGTTCATTCGACGGGCGTCTCCTCGTCATTGACGTGATCGTTGCCCGTGATCGAAAACGAGCGCAGCGCGAGCACCACGGTGAAGGCCGTCATTGCGAAGCCGATCACGATGGCCGTCAGCACGAGCGCTTGCGGCACCGGATCGACGTATTGCGCCCCCGCCGCGATGACCGCTGGCTTGCCGATCGCAAGCCGGCCCATGCCGAGCAGGAACAGGTTGATCGCATACGAGAACAGCGTGATGCCGAGAATCACCGGCAACACGCGTGCGCACAGCAGCAGGTAGATGCCGCACGCGCAAAGCACGCCGATCGCGATGGCAAAGGCGGCTTCCATCAGCTTTTCTCCACGGACTGCATGTCCTTGTCGCGTACGCCGAGGTGCGAGACGATCGTGAGCGTCGTGCCGACCACCGCGCCCGTTACGCCGAGATCGAACAGCATCGCCGTGGACAGTTCGATCTCTCCGATCAGCGGCACGTGCAGGTGCCCGAACGCACTGGTCAAAAACGGCTGGCCGAACGCGAGACTGCCGAGCCCCGTGGTCGCGGCGATCAGAATGCCGAAGCCCGCAAGCGCGCGGTAGTTGAGGTGGATGCGCGACTCGGTCCACAGCACCCCGCTCGCGACGTACTGCAGCAACAACGCGATCGAGAGGATCAGCGACGCGATGAAGCCGCCGCCCGGCAGGTTGTGGCCGCGCAGGAACACGAACACGGCGACGAGCACGGTGAGCGGCAGCATCAGCCGCGCGAGGATCGCGAGCATCAGCGGATGCGATTGCGACGACCATGGCCGGCCATCCGGCCCCGCATCGGGCGACTTCAGGCGCAGCCCGCGCAGCAGCGCCTTGACGCCGAGCCCCGCGACCACGAGCACGCTGATTTCGACCATCGTGTCGAAGCCGCGGAAATCCACGAGGATCACGTTGACGACGTTGTGGCCGCCGCTGCCGGGCAGCGCATTGGCGAGGAAGTACGGAGCGATGCCTGGCAGCGGCGCGCTCGTCATGATCCTGTACGACACGGCGCCGAGCAGCGCGCCGCCCGCGAGCGCGAGCACGCCGTTGCGCAGCCGGACGGGGAGCGGCTCGACGGCGCGTTGCAGCGCGGGCAGGAAATAGACGGCCAGCACGAGCAGCAGGATCGTGACCAGTTCGACGGAGATCTGCGTGAGCGCGAGATCGGGCGCGGAGAAGCGCACGAAGGCGAGCGACACGAGCAGGCCGCAGGTGCTCAGCATCACGAGCGCGTAAAGGGTGCGCGCACGCACGCACACCACGCCGACGGCGAGCAACGCCATCAGCACGAGGCCGCCCAGCGTGAACGGATCGGGCGGCAGGCGCGTGTGGCTGCCGCTCCAGGTGTCGAGCGCGACGAGCGGCACGCCCGGCACGATCAGCATCGCCGCGATCATCCATGCGAGGTAGGCCGGCAGCGAGCGCGTCTCGAACAAGCGCACGATCACGCCGGCGCACTGTTCGAGACGCTGCACGAAGCGGTCGAAGATTTCGCTCGCGTTCAACTCGGTGAGCGCCGTGCGGCGGTGGCGGAACGCATTGCGGCGCAGGAAAAAGAGCGCCGCACCCGCCGCGAACGACACCGCGCTCATCACGAGCGGCGTATTGACGCCGTGCCACAGGCTCAGGCTGTAGTCGGGCAGCTTGCCGCCGAGCGTGACCCACGCGGCCGACTCGAGCAGCCTGCCGATGCTTTGCTGCGGGAACAGGCCGATCAGCAGGCACAGCGCCACGAGAATCTCGACCGGCAGCCGCATGAAGCGCGGCGCCTCGTGCGGCGGATAGTGCGGCAGATCGCGCGGCGTCTCGCCGTCGAAAAACACGCCCCAGACGAAACGTAGCGAGTACGCCACGGAGAGCGCCGCCGCCACGATCGCGATGACCGGCACGGCGAGGTTCAGCGGCCCGAACATGCTTTGCGCGAGTGTTTCGCCGAAGAACATTTCCTTCGAGAGAAAACCGTTGAGCAGCGGCACGCCGGCCATCGACAGCGACGCGACGCTCGCCAGCACGGCCGTATGCGGCATGTACCTGCGCAGGCCGCGCAGACGGCCCAGATCGCGCGTGCCGGTTTCGTGATCGACGATGCCCGCGGCCATGAAGAGCGACGCCTTGAACACCGCGTGGTTGACCGTGTGAAAGAGCGCGGCGACAGTCGAGAGCTGCGTGTCGAGGCCGAACAGCAGCACGATCAGGCCGAGATGGCTGATGGTCGAATAGGCGAGCAGGCCCTTCAGATCGCGCTGCAACAACGCCAACCCCGCGCCGCCCACCAGCGTGACGAGCCCGGCCACTGTCGCCGTGTAAGCCCACAGGTGGGTACCTTCGAAGAGCGGATAGAGACGCGCGAGCAGGAACACGCCGGCCTTCACCATCGTCGCCGAATGCAGATAGGCCGACACGGGTGTGGGCGCCGACATCGCGTGCGGTAGCCAGAAGTGAAAAGGAAACTGCGCCGACTTCGTGAACGCCGCGAACAGCGTGAGCAGCAGAATGGCCGGGTAGAGCGGATCGTGCTGCACCTTGTCAAGCTGGGCGAGCACGTCGTTCAGCTCGTAGCTGCCGCATACGTGGCCGAGCAACAGCACGGCCGCAAGCAGCGCGAGACCGCCCGCGCCGGTAATGGTGAGCGCCATGCGTGCGCCGCGCCTCGCGTCGGGCCGCGATGGCCAGAAGCCGATCAGCAGGAACGAGACGAGGCTCGTCAGTTCCCAGAAGATGACGAGCAGCAGCAGGTTGTTCGACAGCACGATGCCGAGCATCGCGCCCATGAAGAGCAGTAGCAGCAGGTACAGACGCGGCAACGAATCGCTGCCGGCGAGGTAGTAGCGTGCGTAGATGAAGACGAGCAGGCCGATCGCGAGTACGAGCAACGCGAACATGAACGAGAGGCCATCGAGGCGCAGCGACAGCGCGAGGCCGATGTCGGGCATCCACTCATGGCGCCATTGCAGCACGTCGTGGTCGCCCATGCGCACGCGCTCGCTCAGCAGCAGCGCGCAGCCGAACAGCGCCGTCGCGAACGCGATCCAGGTGCAGAGCGCGGCGGCGCGCGGCCTCGTGAGCGCAATGAGCGCCGCGGCCATGAACGGAAGTAGGACGAGCCACCCCAGTACCATTCGATGCCCTCCGGGAGTTCGAGTGTTAGACGGTGTGGCTGGCCGGTGGGACTGGGCCGGCGTGCCGCCAGCCGGGCGGCTGCCCACGGGGCACAATCATAGCCGCAAACAGCCCGGCAGTTCACATCGATACATCAAGCATAAATACCCACCGCGAAGCGCGCGGCGAGCCAGACTGATGCCCAATCGTGCCCATTGATGCGGACGCGCGTTCGATTTAACGCCCGTCGCGTGACATACGGCGCGCTGATGCACCGTAATCGGCAAACTTGACGATCAATCGAGGCGCCAAATTGAAAGGAACTGAACTGGATCTGTATGCAACTGAAGAGCCAGGCCACACTTTGGCTTTCAATCTTTTCGATGGCACATGGGTGTCCGATGTGCCGGGCTACGGTTTAGGTATGGCCCCCATTTCGACGATGGGCGTCTCCACTGGTTCGAGATCCGCCTCCTTTGTGCATGCCCTCCGGTCTTGCTCTAAACTAGCGCCCGCCCAACCCACGCCCCGATGCGCCCTGTCACGAGCAACAACCGATGCCCCCAGCCTCCATCGATCCCGCCGATTCCCCGCATTTCAGCCTGCCGAAACACCCGCCGTTCCAGCGTTTCTGGTGCACCCGCATCCTGTCGTCGCTGTCGTTCCAGATGCTCGCGGTCGCGATGGGCTGGCATGTCTACGCGCTCACGCATAGCGCGTTCGCACTTGGCCTCGTCGGTCTCGCGCAGTTTCTGCCGATGTTCCTGCTGACGCTCGTCGTCGGCCATGTCGCCGATCGTTACGATCGCCGCCGCATCGCCGCCGTCTGCCAGAGCCTCGAAAGTGTCGCTGCATTGCTGTTCGCGATCGGCACCTTCGGCGGCTGGATCAGCGCGCCGGTCATCTACGTGCTGGCTGCCTGCGTCGGCGCGTCGCGCGCGTTCGAATCGCCGGCCGTGGCGTCGCTGCTGCCGGCCGTGGTGCCGCGCGGCTATCTGCCGAAGGCGACCGCGTGGGCGACGTCCGCCAATCAGACCGCGCAGATCGCCGGGCCCGCGCTCGGTGGTCTGCTGTACGGCATCGGTCCCGGTGCCGCGTATCTCGCGTGCACGCTGACGTTCGCGGCGGCGGCCGCGTCGGTGTGGAGCATTCCGTTGCAGATGAAGCCGGCGAGCCGCGCGCCCGTCACGCTCGAATCGATCTTTTCGGGCATCGCGTTCATTCGTCGCGAGCCGGTGATTCTCGGCGCGCTGTCGCTCGATCTGTTCGCGGTACTGTTCGGCGGCGCGACCGCGTTGCTGCCGATCTTCGCGCGCGACGTGCTGCACGCGGGCCCGCTCGGTCTCGGCCTGTTGCGCTCGGGCACGGCGATCGGCGCGCTCGCGGGCACGATCTGGCTCGCGCATTTTCCATTGCGCAACCGGCCCGGCGCGGCGATGTTCGGCGGCGTGATCGTGTTCGGCATCGCGACGATCGTGTTCGGGCTGTCGCATCAGTTCCTCGTTTCGTTGTTCGCGCTGATGGTGCTCGGCGCGTCGGACACGATCAGCGTGGTGGTGCGGCTGTCGCTCGTGCAATTGCGCACGCCCGATGAAATGCTCGGCCGCGTCAGCGCGGTCAATTCGTTGTTCATCGGGACGTCGAATCAATTAGGCGAGTTCGAATCGGGCCTGACCGCGGGATGGTTGGGCGCGCAGCCGGCGGTGCTGGTCGGCGGTGTCGCGACGATCGCGATCGCGCTGTTGTGGATGCGGTTCTTTCCCGAACTGCGGCACACGCGCACGCTCGAGCGCGAAGAGGCGCTCGCGGCGAGCGCCTGATTGCCAGGGCCTGGGCGCCATCGCCCGATCCATGACACGACGAGGAGACGAACCACATGAGCCAGTCCGAACTGCACCCCGCCGCGCCGGTCGCGGCGACGATCTATCGTGGCGAATCCGTCGAGAACACGCATCTCGCGCACGTCGCGGTCGTCGATGCGGATGGTCGTCTGCTGTATTCGTTCGGCGACCCCGCGCGCATGACGCTCGCGCGTTCCGCGGCGAAGCCGGCCCAGGCGCTCGCGGTGCTCGAAACCGGCGCGCTCGAGCGTTGCGGTTTCGACGAAGCCGATCTCGCGCTGATGTGCGCATCGCACAGCAGCGAGCCGCGTCATATCGAACGCACGCGCGGCATGCTCGCGAAAGCGCAGGCGAGCGAGGCCGATCTGCGTTGCGGCGGCCATCCGCCGTTATCGGATGCGGTGTACGTCGACTGGATCCGGCGCGGCTTTGCGCCCACCGGCGTGTGCAGCAACTGTTCGGGCAAGCACGCGGGCATGCTGGCCGGCGCGGGTTCGATCGGCGCGGCGCTCGCCGGCTATGAGCTGCCCGGGCATCCGTTGCAGGTGCGTGTGAAGCAGACGGTCGCGAGCGTCTGCGATCTGCCCGACGAGGGCGTGCAATGGGCGATCGACGGCTGCAATCTGCCGACGCCGGCGTTTGCGCTCGACCGGCTCGCACGTCTGTTCGCGAAGCTCGCGGCGGCGCAGGATCAACAGGAAACCGAAGCCGCCGCGACGACGCCGCGCGCGGCCGCGCTCGCGCGCATCTATCGCGCGATGACGTCGTACCCGGAACTGGTCGGCGGGGAGGGGCGCTTCTGTACGCTGCTGATGCAGGCTTTCGATGGCGCACTGGTCGGCAAGGTCGGCGCGGACGGCAGCTATGCGATCGGCGTACGGGCATCGCGGCAGACCGCGCGGCTCGGCGCGAAGGGTGCGCTAGGCATCGCGCTGAAGATCGAGGACGGCAATCCCGCCGTGCTCTACGCGGTCACCGCCGAGTTGCTCGCCGTGCTCGATATCGGTACGCCTGAACAACGCGCGGCGCTCGACGGCTTTCATGCGCCGCAGCGCCTCAACACGATGGGCGTCGAGATCGGCCGGATGGACTTCTCGATCGAGCTTGCCGCGCATCGTTGAGCGCGGCGACCCGATTCACTGCTCGACACCCCAGAGCTCAAGCCGCCGCCGCCTTCGCCGGCGCGGCACCCAGCGCATCACGGATCGCATCGGCGAGCTCGCTCGCCGCGAACTTCGCGACATAGCCGTTGGCGCCCGCGTTCTTCACATGCGCCTCATTGGCCGCGCCCGTCAGCGACGAGTGAATGATCACCGGAATATCGCGCGTGCGTTCATCGGCCTTGATCTGGCGCGTCAGCATGAAGCCGTCCATCTCCGGCATCTCCAGATCGGTCAATACGAGCGCGATGGTGTCTTTCGCGCGCGCGCCGTTTTTCTGCGCTTCGCGCGCGACCTGCTGCAGCGTCTGCCACGCTTCCTCGCCGGTCTTCGTCATGATGTAGTCAGCGCCGATCGCGGTGAGCGCCTGTTCGATCAGCTTGCGCGCGAAGCCGGAGTCGTCGGCGGCGAGGATCTTCGCGCCGCGGCGGATGCCGAGCGCCTGGCCGACCGAGGCCGGATCGACGCTCGGATGCTGCGACGGGAACACGTCGCGCAACACCTGCTCGACGTCGATCACCTGGGCGAGGCGCGAGTCGCCGGTATTGCCGTCGATGCGCGCGATGCTCGTGACGAGCTTGCCGCCCGCCGAGCCATCGGCCGACAGCACCTGGTTCCATTCGAGTCGCACGATGTCGTCGACTTCCTCGACCGCGAAGGCCTGCGTCGAACGCGCGAATTCGGTGACCAGCAGGATGTTCAGGCCGCGCGTCGGCTCGCAGCCCATCAACCGCGGCAGATCGATCACGGGGATGATCTGCCCGCGAATGTCGACCGCGCCCATCACGTAAGGCGACGATCCGGCGATCGGCGTGACGGTCGGCATCGTCGAGATTTCGCGCACCTTGAACACGTTGATCCCATACAACTCGTGCGCGTCGCTGCCCGGCACGTGGCCGAGGCGGTATAGCAGCAGCTCGAACTTGTTGGAGCTCGTCAGGTTGCTGCGTTCGGTGTGGCGCTCGTGATTGGCACGGTGGTCGTCTGCCATCGGAATCGTTCTCCAGAATTGCGGTGCTGAGCGGTGCTGAGCGTTGCCTGTATCTGGTTATCGGCGCCGATGGCGAAAAATTCAGCACTGCGTGGCAGCGTCGAGCGGCGCGCGATTCACACGAATACGGCAAACGTGTGCGCATTCATATGAGGGTTACCTAAGGTTACAGAAGCGACAGCAGCGTTTCACCTGCCCGACGGCGTGGCTTCTAGAATCGGCAGCGATAAAAGCGTGGCGCCGCGCTGGGCTCGCAAGCAGTCCGCAGCGTTTTGCATCGCACGCTTCGTTCGCGGCGCACACGTGTCCGTCGTTTTGCTTTCAGATGCTTTCACCTCAAGGAGAACGTATGATCCGCCTGCCTTCCGTCCCTTCCGTCGCTTTGGCCCGCATCGCCACCGTTGCCTGCTTCGGTGGTCTTCTGACGGCCGCCTCGGTGGCCAGCGCGCAGAGCGCCGCGTCCACGGACACGGGCCGCCTGCATGCCGCCGACCAGACCTTCATCGCGGACGGCACGCAAGCCGTCGCGACGCAGCGCGATGCCGCGCGTATCGCCACCGCGCGTTCGGCCGACCGCGACGTGAAGGCCTTCGCCGAGCGCGTGTCGAGCGACGACGCCAGGATCACCGACGCGTTGCGCGCGGCGAGTCCGCGCGGTGTCGACGTGCCGAAGAACGATCCCGATGCGGCCGTGCTCGCAAGCATCAACCATCTGCGCGGCGCGGACTTCGACAAGGTGTACATCGAGCAGGTCGCGCTCGCGGGTGAACAGAAGGCGCTGTCCGCTTTCCAGGCGGAAATCGCAGCGGGCCGCGACGAGCAGTTGAAGGCCGCCGCGAAACAGGCGCTGCCGACGATCCAGCAGCACTATGCGATGGCGCAGGATCTCGCGAAGCGCAAGCATCTGTCCGTGGCCGCGCAATAAGCGGCGTCACGTCGCTACGCGGCAGGCGGCGGTACTTCGAACCCGGGCTTTTCGGCGATAATCGTGCTCTTCTTCCGACGATTCTTCGCGCCTCCGATTCCAGGTACCGCATGAGCAAGCACGCCAGTCTGCCGCAACAGTTGGACCATCTGCTTCGACAAGCCGTCGCGCTCCAGCAGAACGGCGCGCTCGTCGAAGCCGAGGAGCTGTATCGCGAGATACTCGAACTGAAGCCGAAGCATGGCGACGCGTTGCGCTGGCTCGGCGAACTCGCGCTGCAAACGGGCCGCTTGCAGGAAGGCATCGATCTGCTGAAGAAGGCGCTCGTGGTCAACGCGAGACAGCCGGCCGTGCATTCGAATCTCGCCTATGCGCTGAACGCGTTGCAGCGCCATGACGAAGCGCTCGCGTGTGCCGAGCGGGCGCTCGCGATGCAGCCGAAATTCGCCGATGCGTTGAACAATCGCGGCAACGCATTGGCGGCGCTGAACCGTCCGCTCGATGCGCTCGCGAGCTACGAACGCGCGCTTTCGCTCGTGCCGGAGTTTGCGCCGGCGTGGAACAATCGCGCATGCGTGCTGCGCGATCTCGGCCGCTATGCCGATGCGCTCGATAGCTGCGACCAGGCGCTCGCGTTGCAGCCGAACTATCCGGACGCGTGGAGCAATCGCGGCAACGTGCTCGGCGATCTGAACCAGCCGCACGAAGCACAACACTGCTACCAACGCGCGCTGGAACTTGCGCCTGCTTTCGTCGATGCGTGGAACAACCTCGGTCTCGCGCAGATCGATCTGAATCAGCGCGAACAGGCGTTGTCGAGCTATCGGCGCGCGCTTGCGTTGAATCCGGCGTCGGTCGAAACGCACTGGAACCAGGCGCTGTGCCTGCTGCAAATGGGCCGCTTCGATACCGGCTGGCGCGAATACGAATGGCGTTGGGAGCGCAGCCGCATCAAGGCCGGCAGGCGCGCGTTCGCGCAGCCGTTGTGGCTCGGCGATGTTCCGCTCGACGGCAAAACGATCCTGCTGCATGCGGAGCAGGGCCTGGGCGACACGTTGCAGTTCTGCCGCTATGCGCCGCTCGTTGCGAAGCTCGGCGCGAAGGTCGTGCTCGAAGTGCCGGGCGCGTTGTTGCGATTGCTGTCGACGCTCGATGGTGTCGATCAGTTGATCGAAGCGGGGCAGCCGTTGCCGCCGTTCGATTGTCATTGCCCGCTGCTGAGCTTGCCGCTTGCGTTCGGCACGAACGAAGCGAGCATTCCGGCGGCGACGCCGTATCTTTTTGCGCAGCCGGCGGCCGTCAGCGAATGGCGTGAGCGGATCGAACACGACGGCAACATCAACGCGGATGCCAACGCAATCAGGCCGCTGAAAGTCGGCCTCGTCTGGGCCGGCGAGAACCGCGCGCATATCGCCGAGCTGCGCAAGATCGACGCGCGTCGGTCGCTCACGTTCGAGCAACTCGCGCCGCTCCTCGAGGTGCCGAACGTTCGCTTTTTCAGCGTGCAGAAGGGCGCGGCCGCACCGCAATTAGCAGAAAGCGCCTACGGTGAACGCGTCGCCGATTACACCGGGCTGCTGCACGATTTCGCCGATACCGCCGCGCTCGTCGCCAGTCTCGATCTGGTGATTTCGGTCGACACCTCCACCGCGCATCTGGCCGGCGCGCTCGACAAACCCGTCTGGATCCTGAACCGCTTCGACACCTGCTGGCGCTGGTTGCTCGAACGCAGCGACACGCCGTGGTATCCGTGCGCACGTCTGTTCCGTCAACCGGCGCTCGGCGATTGGGGCGGCGTGATCGATGCCGTGCGCGATGCATTGGTGAATCTGAGCGCCCCGCCTTCGTGACGCCTTCGGGCGGACACGCGTAGACTGAACTTCCGTTCATCGATGGCAATGCCACGGAGAGTTCTTCAATGGAATACAGACATCTGGGTGCATCGGGTTTCAAGGTGCCGGTGCTGAGTCTCGGCACCGGTACGTTCGGCGGCAAGGGTGAATTTTTCCAGGCGTGGGGCGCGACCGACGTCGCCGAAGCGCGGCGTCTGATCGACATCTGCTTCGACGCGGGCGTCACGATGTTCGACACCGCCGACATCTATTCGAAGGGCGCGTCCGAGTCGGTGCTCGGCGAGGCGCTGAAGGGCAAGCGCGACAAGGCGATCCTGTCGACCAAGGCGACCTTTCGTTTCGACGACGATCCGAACGGCGTCGGCTCGTCGCGCTTCCATCTGATCCAGGCGGTCGATTCAGCGCTCAAGCGTCTGCAAACCGATTACATCGACCTGTTCCAGTTGCACGGCTTCGACGCGAAAACGCCGATCCCCGAAGTGCTGTCCACGCTCGACGACCTCGTGCGCGCGGGCAAGATCCGCTATATCGGCGTGTCGAATTTCTCCGGCTGGCATCTGATGAAGTCGCTTGATATCGCCGACCGTTACGGCTATCCGCGCTATGTCGCGAATCAGACCTACTACTCGCTGGTCGGGCGCGACTACGAGTGGGAGCTGATGCCGCTCGGCGTCGACCAGGGCGTCGGTGCCGTGGTGTGGAGTCCGCTCGGCTGGGGCCGCTTGACCGGCAAGCTCAAGCGCGGCCAGCCGCTGCCGGAGACGAGCCGTCTGCACAAGACCGCCGACATGGGGCCGCCGGTGCCGGAAGACTATCTGTTCCGCGTGCTCGACGCGCTCGACGAAATTGCCGCCGAAACCGGCAAGACCGTGCCGCAGATCGCGCTGAACTGGCTGCTGCAACGGCCGACCGTCGCGACGCTGTTGATCGGCGCGCGCAACGAGGAGCAACTGCGGCAAAACCTCGGCGCGGTCGGCTGGAATCTGACGCCGGAGCAGGTCGCGAAGCTCGATGCGGCCAGCACGGTGCGCCCCGCGTATCCGTACTGGCATCAGGAAGGCTTCGCGGAACGCAATCCAAAGGCGGTTTGAGCGGCGGGTCGACCACGTTCCAGGCGCCGCAGCCGGTGCAATGCGCTGGTCCAGCGCGGCCGCACGCTGGACCAGCGCATCCCGTCAGGCCAAACCGCCATTGGCCCGCAATACCTGGCCATTGACCCAACCCGCATCCGGGCCGACCAGAAACGCGACCACGCCCGCCACGTCTGCCGGCTCGCCGAGGCGTTGCAGCGGCGGCATCTTCGCGAACGTCTCGATCTGCTCGTCGGTCTTGCCTTCGAGGAACAGCGCGGTCGCGATCGGTCCCGGCGCGAGCGCATTCACTGTGATGTTGCGCCCGCGCAGTTCCTTCGCGAACACACGCGTGAACGCTTCGACGGCTGCCTTGGTCGCCGTGTAGATGCCATAGCCGGGCAGGTTCAGCGCGAGCACGCTGGTCGAGAAATTGACGATGCGCCCACCGTCGTTCAGGCGCGCGGCCGCTTCGCGCAGCGTGTTGAAGGTGCCGCGCACGTTGATGTCGAAGGTTTGGTCGTAGAGTGCGTCGGGCGTGTCGGCGAGCGGCGTGGGCTTCATCACGCCCGCGTTGTTGACGAGCACATCCACCTTGCCGAGTTCGCGTTCGGTGATTTCGAACATGCGACGTACATCGCCGGGCTTCGACACGTCGGCTTGCACCGCGACCGCCTTGCCGCCAGCTTCGCGGATCGCGCCGACGAGCGCGCCGGCTTCGCCCGCGCTCGATGCGTAGTTGACGGCGACCGCGTAGCCGTCGTTCGCGAGCCGCTGTGCGATCGCCGTGCCGATGCCGCGCGATGCGCCCGTGACGATGGCGACTTTCGGTTGTGGGTTCGTGCTCATGATTGGTTTCCTCATAGAAGGTGGTGGATCGGTGAGGTGAATCATGAACGCTTTGCGCGCGGAGATAATCCGGTTAGACTCGCCATCATCATTCCATTTGCTTTAATAATCCGCCGCTATGGACCGTTTCGAGGAAATGCGCGTATTCGTGCGGATCGCCGAGCGCCAGAGCTTCACGCGCGCCGCCGACGATCTGCAAATTCCGCGCGCGACCGTCACCAACCTGATGAAGCGCCTCGAGCAGCGGCTCGGCGCGCGGTTGCTCGAACGTACGACCCGCACGGTGCGGCTCACGCCCGACGGCGAAGCGCACTACCAGCGCTGCGTGCGCCTGATCGCCGATCTGGAGGAGGCCGAGGGGGCGTTTTCCAATCTCGCGCCAAAGGGGCTATTGCGCGTGAACGTGCAGGGCACGCTCGCGCGACACTTCGTGGTGCCGGCGCTGCCCGCGTTTCTCGCGCGCTTTCCCGACATCGAGCTGATGATCGGCGAGGACGACCGGCTCGTCGACCTCGTGCGCGAGGGCATCGATTGCGTGCTGCGCGCGGGCGTGCTGCAGGATTCGTCAATGGTCGGGCGGCGCGTCGCGCAACTGCAGCAGGTGACGGTCGCGAGTCCCGCGTATCTGGCCACGTATGGCGAGCCGGCCGATCCTGACGCGCTGTCGACGCATCGCGCGGTCAACTACGTGTCGAGCGCGACCGGCAAGCCGGTGCCGCTCGAATTCCGCGTCGACGGGCGGGATGCCGCGCTCGTGCTGCCGTCGGCGGTGTCGGTCAGCGGCGCCGAACTGTACACGGGCGCGGCCCTCGCCGGGCTCGGCATCGTGCAGGTACCGCGTTACCGCGTGGATGGCGAGTTGGCGGCGGGGCGGCTGCGGGTCATTCTGGCGGACTATCCGCCGCCACCGATGCCGGTGTCGGTGCTGTATCCGCAGAACCGGCAGTTGTCGTCGCGCGTGCGGGTGTTCGCGCAGTGGCTGCGGGAGATTTTCGAGCCGGTGAGCTGAGGGAGCGAAAAACGCAAAGGAATGCGTTTTCGTGGTTAACGCCTGGACATGTGCGCCTCGCATAATGTCATTCTCAAGAGCGCAGAAAGCCGCCCGTGATCGAGGGTGGACGCACAGAACGACCGGGGGATCTGATCATGAATCGTTTTCGTTCGCTGGGTGTGGCGACGGGCGCGGCGCAGTTCGCCAGTGCCGACATCCTCAGCCGGATGAGCATGGCGTCGCGCCGGCCAGGCGCCGCGCGCCCCTTCGATCTGATTTTCGAACCGCGCGCGTGGCAGGGGCCCGCCGCGCCCGAGGCGACGGACCCGCAGTTCAAGATCCACGTGTTCGACACGATGCGCGCGTTCGAAAAACGCGGCGTCGACGCGATCGTGCTGCCGTGCTTTCTGAGCCACACCTTCATCGACGAACTCGCGGCCAACGTCAGCGTGCCGGTCGCCAACATCATGACCGCGCTGTCCGCGCACGTGCGGCGCACCTATCCGTCGGCGCGCCGAATCGGCGTGCTGACGTCGGCGGCGATTCGCACGAACGGCCTGTTCGAGCGCTACTTCGAAGCCGGGCAGTTCGACGTGTGCTATCCGCGCAACGACACCGGTTTCGACGGCGTGACGAGCGCCGTCTTCGGTGTCGGGGGCATCCGCGATGGGCGCCTGCACGGGCGGCCCGTCGAGCTGTTGCGCGCGGCGTGCGCGGATCTGGTCGCGCAGGGCGTCGACGTGATCGTGCCGGGGCTCGCGGAGATCGGCCTCGTGCTGCGCGCGCTCGGGCGCATCGAGGTGCCGCTCGTCGATACGAACCAGGTGTATGCGCGCTATGTCGCGGCGGCGCAGTACACGCAGCCGGAGCGGGCGTTCCGCCTCGGCGTGGTCGGCGGCATCGGGCCGGCCGCGACCGTCGATTTCATGGCCAAGGTCGTGCGCAACACGCCGGCCGCGCGCGACCAGGACCATATCCGGATCATGGTCGAGCAGAATCCGCAGATCCCCGACCGCACCGCGGCGCTGCTCGAGCGCGGCGACGATCCCACCCTCGCGCTGTACGCGGCCTGCAAGACGCTCGAGGACGGCGGCGCGGATCTGATCGCGATTCCGTGCAATACCGCGCATGCGTTCGTCGAGCGGCTCCAGCCGGCGCTGCGCGTGCCGATCGTCAATATGCTGACCTGTACCGCCGATTATCTGCGCGAGACCTTTCCGGGTCTGCGCGAAGTGGGCGTGCTGGCCAGCTCGGGTACGCTCGCGAGCCGCGTCTACGAACAGGCGCTCGACGCGCGCGGCCTGGTGCAGATCGCGCCGTCCGCCACTGCGCAAGCGCGTCTGATGAACGCGATCTACGGCCCGCGCGGCGTGAAGGCGGGGCACGCGTCGGGTGAATGCTGCGAGGACCTCGCGGCGGCTGTCGACGATCTGCTCGCGCAGGGCGTGCAGGTGATCGTGCTCGCGTGCACGGAGTTGCCGTTGCTGTTGCGCGAACCGGTGCTCGCGTGTCCGGGCGGGCGCGTGGTGCGGCTGGTCGATCCGACCGACGTGCTGGCGAGGCGCTGTGTTGCGTATGCGCTTGGCGACGGTGTCGCACGTGGCACACCGGCGGGCTGCGCGACGCCGGATGCGGCCGGGCGCTCGCGGGTTGAAAGCGCGCTCGGCTAGTCGGGTGGCGTGACCGCGGCACAGCCGTTTGCGCCTCGCCGCCGATCCAGAGGTCAATGCGCGCCCGAGCCCGCCATGGAAAACTGTATAAACATACAGTATAGTATCCCCCTACAGCCAGGCTTCCGGGCGCTCCTCGCGCCGACCCGGCTGCACCGAACTTGCGCGGTCGCGAGAGCCGGCCGTGAGAGGTGACCCACTCCTTCAGACGGTCGGAAAAATTGTCCTCCAACGACGCAACCCTTGACACCCTCGCTGACACTCCCCAAGGCGGCAACCCGAGCGGCAACAAGATCCAGGGCACGATCCGCATTCGCGGCGCCCGCCAGCACAACCTGAAAAACGTCGACCTCGACGTGCGCACCGGCGAAATGACGGTCGTCACCGGGCCGTCCGGCTCGGGCAAGTCGAGCCTCGTGTTCGACACGCTGTATGCGGAAGGTCAGCGCCGCTACGTCGAAACCTTCAGCGCGTACGCGCGCCAGTTCCTCGACCGGATGGATCGGCCGCAGGTCGACCGCGTCGACGGCGTGCCGCCCGCCATCGCGATCGACCAGACCAACCCGGTGCGCAGCTCGCGCTCCACGGTCGGCACGATGACCGAGCTCAACGATCACCTGAAGCTGCTGTACGCGCGCGCGGCCGAGCTGTTCGACCGCCAGAGCGCGTATCTGGTGCGGCACGACACGCCGGAGACGATCTACGCGGAACTGCTCGAGCGCACCGCGCAGGAGGAGCCGCGGCTCGTCGTCACGTTCCCGGTCGAGCTGCCGGAGTCGGCGTCCGCGCAGGAGGTCGAGCAGTGGTTGTCGGCGAGCGGCTATACGCGCGTGCAGGCGCAGCGCGAAGTCGATTCGCCGACCGGCAAGCGCAAGCTGCTCGACGTCGTCGCCGACCGCTTCCGGCTGCGCTCGGTGGATAAAGCACGCGCGATCGAGGCGATCGAGGCATCGCTGAAGCGCGGCGGCGGGCGCGTCAATATTTACGTGCTGCCGGCTACCTCGGACGAGCCGCAGGCCGAAGCCGCCGAGCCGCGCATCTGGCGTTTCTCCACCGGCTTGCACAGCCCCGAAAGCGATCTGCGCTATGCCGACCCGCAGCCCGCGCTGTTCTCGTTCAACTCGGCCTATGGCGCTTGTGATGCCTGCCGCGGTTTTGGCCGCGTGATCGGCGTCGACCTCGGTCTCGTGATCCCCGACGCGCGCAAGACGCTGCGCGAAGGTGCGGTCAAGCCGATGCAGACGCCCGCGTGGAAGGAGTGCCAGGACGACCTGATGCGCTACGCGGCGAAAGCGGACATCCGCCGCGACACGCCGTGGGGCGAGCTCAGCGAGCGCGAACGCAACTGGGTCATCAACGGCTCGCCGGACTGGAACGGCAAGTGGCAGACGCATTGGTACGGCGTCAAACGCTTCTTCGACTATCTCGAATCGAAGGCGTACAAGATGCATATCCGCGTGCTGCTGTCGAAATACCGCAGCTACACGCCGTGCGAAACCTGCGGCGGCGCGCGTCTGAAAACCGAATCGCTGCTGTGGCGCCTCGGCAGCAAGGCCAATGCGAACGACGTGCTCGCGCCCGCGCAGCGCTTCATGCCGCGCGGCGTGAAGTGGTCGCGCGCGCAGCTCGAAGCGTTGCCGGGCCTGACCGTGCACGATCTCATGCTGATGCCGATCGAGCGCATCCGCCGCTTCTTCGACGACATCGCGCTGCCGAGCGCGTTGCTCGACGACGCGCTGAAGCTGCTGCTCGCCGAAGTGCGCACGCGCCTCAAGTATCTATGCGACGTCGGTCTCGGCTATCTGACGCTCGACAGGCAAAGCCGCACGCTGTCGGGCGGCGAGGTGCAGCGTATCAACCTGACCACCGCGCTCGGCACGTCGCTGACCAAGACGCTGTTCGTGCTCGACGAGCCGAGCATCGGCCTGCACCCGCGCGACCTGAACCGCATCGTCGAAGCGATGCACCGGCTGCGCGACGCGGGCAATACGCTGGTCGTCGTCGAGCATGATCCGTCGGTGATGCTCGCGGCGGACCGGCTCATCGACATGGGTCCGGGACCGGGCGAACGCGGCGGCTCGATCATTTTCGACGGCGCGCCCGAGGCGATTCGCTCGACCGGCACGCTGACCGGCGAGTACCTCGGCGGCCGGCGCCATGTCGCGGATGCCGCGCACTGGTCGCGTCGCGCGGTCGACGCGAGCACGCCGCGCATCGTGCTCGAAGGTGCGAGCGAGCACAATCTGCGCGACGTCACGGTCGAAATTCCATTGCAGCGGCTCGTCTGCGTGACCGGCGTGTCGGGTTCCGGCAAATCGACGCTGCTGCAGGACGTGCTGTATCCGGCGATGGCGCGCCACTTCGGGCTCGCCACCGAAGCGCCGGGCGCGTTCAAGGCGCTGAACGGCGCGGACCAGGTCACCGACGTCGTGTTCGTCGACCAGTCGCCGATCGGCAAGACCGCACGCTCGAATCCGGCCAGCTACGTCGGCGCGTTCGACGAAATCCGCAAGCTGTTCGCGAAGGCACCGCTCGCGCAACAGCGCGGCTACGGCCCCGGCATGTTCAGCTTCAATTCGGGCGACGGCCGCTGCCCGACCTGTGGCGGCTCGGGCTTCGAGCACATCGAAATGCAGTTCCTCTCCGACGTGTACCTGCGCTGCCCCGATTGCGACGGGCGCCGTTATCGCGCGGAAATTCTGGAGGTGAAGATCGAGCGCGACCAGCCGGCGCGCGGGTTGAGCATTGCCGACGTGCTCGAACTGACCGTCAGCGAGGCTGCCGCGTACTTCGCGCAGGACGCCGAAGTATTGCGCGTGCTGCAGCCGATCGTCGACGTCGGGCTCGAATACGTGAAGCTCGGCCAGCCCGTGCCGACGCTGTCGGGTGGCGAGGCGCAGCGGCTCAAGCTCGCGGGCTTTCTCGCGGAGTCGGCACAGGCGCGCGGCGCACGCGGCGCGAAGCAGGTGATCGCGAAGCGTCTGTTCATGTTCGACGAACCGACCACGGGTCTGCATTTCGACGACATCGCGAAGCTGATGCAGGCGTTCGGCAAGCTGCTCGCGAGCGGTCATTCGCTGATCGTAATCGAGCACAATCTCGACGTGATCCGCGCGGCCGACTGGATCATCGACCTCGGTCCCGAAGGCGGCGACGGCGGTGGCCGCGTATTGTGCGCGGGCACGCCGGACGAAGTGAAAGCGTGCGCCGAATCGCATACCGGCGAGGCGTTGCTGCAATACGACCGCGCGATGGACACCGCAACCGCGGCGGAGCCCCAGGGCATCCCGCTGCAGAAGGCCCTGAGCGCGGCCCGCGCACGTCGCGCGATCGAAGGCGAGAACGTCGTGCGCATCGTCAACGCGCGCGAGCATAACCTGAAGGCGCTCGACGTCGACATTCCGCACGGCAAGTTCAACGTGATCACCGGCGTGTCGGGCTCGGGCAAATCGACGCTCGCGTTCGACATCCTGTTCCACGAAGGTCAGCGGCGCTACCTCGAATCGTTGAACGCGTACGCGCGCTCGATCGTGCAGCCAGCCGGACGGCCCGAAGTCGACGCGGTGTACGGCATTCCACCGACCGTCGCGATCGAGCAGCGGCTCTCGCGCGGCGGTCGCAAGAGTACCGTCGCCACGACCTCGGAGGTGTGGCACTTCCTGCGTCTGCTGTACGTGAAGCTCGGCTTGCAGCACTGCATTCACGACGGCACGCCGGTCACGTCGCAAAGCGCCGAATCGATCGCGGCGCAGTTGCTGCGCGATCACAAGGGCCAGCACGTCGGCTTCCTCGCGCCGCTCGTCGTAAACCGCAAGGGCGTCTATACGGACCTCGCGAAATGGGCAAAAGCGCGCGGCAATACGCATCTGCGTGTGGACGGCGAATTCGTGCCGGTCGATCCGTGGCCGAAGCTCGACCGTTTCCGCGAGCACACGATCGAGCTGCCGGTCGCTGACCTCGTCATCTCGGCCGATCACGAAGCGGAGCTGCGCGAAGCGCTCGATCAGACGCTCGACATCGGTAAAGGCATCATGCATCTGCTCGCGCCGCTCGACGGTCTGCACGACGCGCTCAACGGCGGCGAGTCCACCGCGAAGCTCGGCGACGTGAAGGTGCTGTCGACCAAGCGCGCGTGTCCGGCGTGTGGCACGAGCTACCCCGAGCTCGATCCGCGCATGTTCTCGTACAACAGCAAGCATGGCTGGTGCACGAGCTGCGTCGGCACGGGGCTGTCGCTGACGCGCGAGCAGCGGGCCGCGTACGACGACACGATCGTCGACGACGACAATCGCGGTCGCGAGCAGAGCCTGCCCTCGGAGGAGCAGGAACCGGAAGGACTCGTCGACGAGCCGTGTCCGGATTGCGCGGGCACGCGTCTGAATCCGGTCGCGCGCGCGGTCACGTTCGACTCGCAGGCGATCGTCGACGTCGCGCAATGGACCGTGTCCGACACGCGCGCGTGGATCGATACGCTGCGCATGACGGGCCGCGACGCCGAAATCGCGCGCGACGTGGTCAGCGAAATCGGCAGCCGGCTGCAGTTCCTCGAAGAAGTCGGGCTCGGCTATCTGAGCCTCGATCGCGCGGCGCCGAGTTTGTCGGGCGGCGAAGCGCAGCGCATCCGGCTCGCCGCGCAGCTCGGCAGCAATCTGCAGGGCGTGTGTTACGTGCTCGACGAGCCGACCATCGGTCTGCATCCGCGCGACAACCAGATTCTGCTGAACGCGCTGCGCAAGCTCGGCGACAAGGGCAATACGCTCGTCGTCGTCGAGCATGACGAAGATACGATCCGGCGCGCGGATCACATCATCGATATCGGGCCGGGCGCTGGCAAGCGCGGCGGCACGCTGATCGCGCAGGGCAGCGTCGCGGACCTGTCCGCGCAGCCCGATTCGCTGACCGGGCGTTTCCTCGCGCAGCCGATCGTGCATCCGCTGCAGCCGCGCCGCGAGGTCGTCGCGCCGGGCAAGCGTGCGGCCGCGGTGCCGGAGAACTGGCTCACCGTGCATGGCGGCAAGCTGCATAACCTGCGCGACGTGACGGTCGGCATTCCGCTCGCGCGGCTCGTCGCGGTGACGGGCGTCAGCGGCTCCGGCAAATCGACGCTCGCGCGCGACGTGCTGATGACCAATCTGCTCGATGCGGTCGGGCGCTCGGTGCTGTCGTCGCCGGCCACGCGCCGTGCGCGTGCGGCCGCCCAGGAGAAGCCGGCCGCGAACCGGCGTTCGAGCGTGCTCGCGCGCTCGGCGCCGCGCGCGCCGCTGAACGTCACGCACATATGGCAGGGCTGCGATTCGGTCACCGGCTGGGAGAGCATCGACCGCGTGCTGGAAGTCGATCAGACGCCGATCGGCAAGACGCCGCGTTCGTGTCCCGCCACCTACATCGGCGTGTGGGATGCGATCCGCAAGCTGTTCGCGGGCACGCTGGAGGCGCGCGCGCGCGGCTATACCGCGTCGCGTTTCTCGTTCAACACGGGCGAGGGCCGTTGCCCCGCATGCGAGGGCCAGGGCGTGCGCACGATCGGCATGAGCTTCCTGCCCGACGTGAAGGTGCCGTGCGACGTCTGCCACGGCCAGCGCTTCAATCCGGAGACACTCGCGGTCACGTGGCGCGGCAAGAACATCGGCGACGTGCTGACCATGGAAATCGACGAAGCGGTCGAGTTCTTCGCGTCGATTACGAACATCGGGCATCCGCTGCAACTGATGAAAGACGTCGGGCTCGGCTATCTGACGCTCGGCCAGCCGTCGCCGACGCTGTCGGGCGGCGAGGCGCAGCGCATCAAGCTCGTCACCGAGCTGAGCAAGGTGCGCGACGACATCACGCGGCGTGGCCAGAAGCCGCCGCACACGCTGTACGTGCTCGACGAGCCAACGGTTGGCCTGCACATGGCGGACGTCGCGAAGCTGATTCGCGTGCTGCACCGGCTCGTGGATGGCGGGCATAGCGTCGTCGTCATCGAGCACGATCTCGACGTGATCGCCGAGGCGGACTGGATCATCGACCTCGGTCCGGAGGGCGGCGTGGGCGGCGGTACGATCGTTGCGGCAACGGATCCGGAAAGCCTGTCGCGCGTGGCCGCGAGTCACACGGGCGCGGCTCTGCGGCCGGTGCTCGCGCGCACGGCCGCTACGTCGACGCTGGCCGGCGAAGGGACGAATGGCTGAGGCACGGTGACGAGCGGTGGCGCGGCCGTTGCAACTTCGCAGGTTGCAACGGCCGGCGCCTCGTCGCGTGTCCGCCACACATGATTGCTGCGCTGCATCCAATCATCCGAAGTTCGATCAATGCGGCGCATGCGCGCGTTTAAATCATACGAAAGAGGCCAGCGATGTTTCAAAATAGAAACATTTTTAGATCCCCTGATAAATCAGCATTTGGATATTAATTTGTGGTGCGGAGCGAATGCCACGGAAATGCCTAATGCCGCGGGCAATAAATTTACGCTTTGCGAATAAACTACCGAATTGCCCGGACATAATAGGGCGATAAGCAGTTCACAATTGAAACATTTTTGAACCGCGCAAGAAACGTACTCGGTAACGCGCATTGGCCGGGCTTCGCATTATCGGCAACTTTGTCCGAATGCGCGAGAGTGCCGTCCATCAAGGCTTTGCGGTAAGATATCCTCAAGCTCTTCGCGCGGCTTGCATAGTTGCCCGGCGTGTCGCGCGCTCATATCAATCGCTCAATAACCGCTTTTCCTCAGACATGGGCTGTCCTGATGAAACTCGTTTTTCAAATTTACTATAGCGATCCATTCCGCTAACATCACGCTTAATCCTTTATGCGGCTGTGTCTGCTTTTTCGCCGTAATAACGCATTCTCTCGTTCCGTCTGATGGCGGGGCAAATCGGGGTCCGCAACGTATGACCGTTTGGGGAAGATCATGCCGCACATGCACCTTGATACAACGAGAATTACGTGGCTACACACGCCCGCTTTGAACGTCCGTACTGCAGCGCGGCGAATCGGCATTCTGCTGTTCGACGGCTTCTGGCTGCTCGGCCCCGGTACCGTCGTGGAAATGTTCCAGACCGCCAATGAGTTCGCGGGCACGCGAGCGGGCGAAGATCCGCCCTACGAAGTGCAGTTCCTGTCGATGGACGGCGGCAATGTCGCCAGTTCGTCGTCGGCGCGCATCTGGACTGACCACATCGACACGCGCTTTGGCGGCGGTTTCGACGTGCTGTTCATCGCTGGCGGCTACGGCGCCCACGTGGCCGCGCGCGACGAACGCCTGCTGAACTGGCTGCGCGCCGTGCAATCGCGCACACGCGCGATCGAAACGATCGGCGAGGGGCGCCTCGTGCTCGAAGCGGCCGGCCCGACCGAGCATGACGGCCTGATGAGCCGCTATCCGGGCGCGAGCGCGAGCGAAGGCGCGTTCAGCGCGGCCAACGACCGTCACGACTGCGCCCGCAGCGCGCTGATGTTCATCAAGCGTGACCTGGGCGCCGAGCTTGCGCGCAGCGTCGCCGATCGCGTGATGCCCGGCATGGCTGCGACGTGGGTGCCGCTGCCGGCCGAGGGCGGCACGCTGAGCGTCGCCGAAAAGATTCGCGCGGCCGCGCGCTGGATGGAGGCCAACTGCGACCGTCCGGTCTCGGTCGCCGATGCCGCGCAGGTCGCCGCAATGAGCGAGCGCAATTTCCTGCGCCGTTTCAAGCACGAGATGCAGATCACGCCGTCGGACTACCTGCTGCAGGTGCGGCTGCGTATCGCGTGCAACTTCCTGACCGAGACCGAATTGCCGGTCGACAAGATCGCGCGTCGCAGCGGCACCGGCAACGGCGATCGTCTCGCGAAAATTTTCCGCAAGCGTATGGCTTTGTCGCCAACCGAGTATCGCGCCCGCAGCCGGGCGGCCAGTGAGGCGTAGCATGTATCTTTAGCATGCGATAGGGCGCCCGCGTTGCGGGTGCGCCTCGTCGGTCGGACGCGGTCGCGAGAGCGGCCGTATGTTCGCTGGCCAGCCTTTTTACGAGCACAGTGGCGATGGGCAACAGGGTCATGGCGACGGCATTGCCGGAGGTGAAACTCATCGAGCCGGAAGTGTTCATCGACGAGTTCGGCTTCTGCTTCGAGAGTTTCAGCGCGGACGAGTTTTCGGACGACGTCGCGCAGGGTTTCAACTTCGTGCAGGACCGCCATCTGCGCGCCGTGCATGGCGTGCTGCGCGGCTTGCACTACCAGGTGCAGCGTCCCCAGGGGCGGCTGCTGCGCGTCGTGCGCGGCGAGATCTTCGACGTCTCGGTCGACGTGCGCCTGAACTCACCGAACTTCGGCAAATGGAGCGGCGAGTATCTGAGCGAAGCCAACCATCGGCAGATCTGGGTGCCGCCCGGTTTCGCGCACGGCTTCGTCGTGCTGTCCGATGTCGCCGAATGCATGTGGAAGACCACCGAGTACTGGTTCCCCGAACTCGAGCGCTGCCTGCTGTGGTCCGATCCCGACATCGGCATCCAGTGGCCGATCGACTTTCAGCCCATCCTCGGCAGCAAGGATGCGGCGGGCCGTCGTCTGTACGAGGCTGAAAACATCTCGTGAACGACGGGGCCAACCCTACACTTCGGGCATCCAGTCAGTACGAGGTGCTCAACGTGAAGCGTCGCGCAAGCCATCCGCAATCCGTTCCGGTCCGCTATGTGTGTCGCGCGTTTGCGCCGCTCGGCGCGCAGGGGCTCAATTGCACGTGCGTGGATCAGACCATCGAGACGACCCGCGGCCGTGTGCTGCGTGGCGATTGCCATGTCGCGGTGTATGAAGGACACATCGTCGGCACGATGACGCTTTATGCTTCGGATGGCGAAGCATCGTGCGAGCTATACCGGCACGGCGATGTCGCGAGCCTGCGTCAGTTCGCGGTCGATCCCGCATGGCAGGGGCGCGGCATCGGCACGTTACTGATCGCGTTCCATGACGCCGCAGATCGCGTATGCGGCCTGAAGCGATGCCGCAGACGCCTCTGGCATACGGAGAAAAGAAGCGGAAGGAAAGCAGAATTGAAGCGCCCGATGCTTCGGCAACTATTGCAATATGCTGCGGCAAGTATTGCAACGGCGACAGCGGCCGCGCAATCCTCAACGCGGTACCCACGCAGCGCGGCCAGTTCGCATCGGGCGAGGCGTGAATTCACCGAACGCTGTATGCAGCCGTCAGCGTCGGATCACGCCCATCAGCAGGGTGACGAGGAAGATCACCAGGAAGATGAAGAACAACACCTTGGCGATTTCGGTTGCGCCCGCGGCAATGCCTCCAAAGCCGAACACCGCGGCGATGATGGCGATGATGAAGAAAATCACAGCGTATCGAAGCATGGTGCCTCCACCGGTGGATTGTTGAAATGACGTTTGAACGGCGCCCCGTTGCGTACGTCACGCGGCTTCACGGGTGAGATGCCGGCGAGCGGATTTCAGCAATAGATGTGCCATCGCTTGATTGCCGCCGACGTTCCAGCGATTCACGATCAGATAGCCGACGAGCGCCGCCCGCCAAGCGCAGCGGTCCGCCGCGCGCGGCGGCTGGCCCGTCGACGACATCAGCGGCCTCGCGCTGCGTCTGCCGGAGGTCGAGACGGGGCGCTATTCCGATGCCCAGGCGAAGGAGGCTGACCAGCAGTCGCTGCTGAAGTGTCCGGTGCTCGCGCGGCTGATGAACCTCGTGCCGCGCGACGAAGCCGATGCGCCCGCCGCGCGAGGCGAGCCGCAAGAATCGGCGCTGAAATCAGGCCCGCGTCGAACGCTCAACGCAATTGCGTGAACGCGAGCAGCAACACCATGCTGCCGATCGCGCCATCCAGCACGCGCCACGCAGTTGCGCGGCGAAACAGCGGCGCGAGCATGCGAGCGCCATAGCCGAGCGCGACGAACCACACCGCGCTGACCGTCATCGCACCGAGCGCGAAGGCGACCCGCGCGCCTTCCGGTTCACGCGCGCCGGCCGTGCCGATCAACAGAAACGTGTCCAGATAGACGTGCGGGTTGAGCCATGTGAACGCAAGCGTCATCAGGATCATCGGCAGCGCGCGTTGCGCAGGCGGCGCCTGATCGCGGGACGCGCCGGCCGAGCCATCGAGCACCGCGTGTCCGGGCCGCACCGCGCGGCGCAGCGCGCTGATGCCGAACCAGGCGAGATACGCGAGCCCAACATAGAGCATCGCGTGCACGAAGCGCGGGAAACGCTCCATCAGCACCGCGGCGCCGCCGACGCCCGCGCCGATCAGAATGAAATCGGACAACGTACACAACAGCACGATCTTGCCGACATGCGAGCGCATGATGCCCTGCCGCAGCACGAACGCGTTCTGCGCGCCGATCGTAACGATCAGCGACGCGCACAGCGCAGCGCCATGGGAAAAAGACAACCAGTTCATAAATGGTCCGGAAAAAGGAAAGCAGCGGGGATAGACGGGAAAATCCAACAGCGCTAGTCTGCGGGTTGGCATCTCATAAGAGAAGCTAATTTGCTTAATGCCGATTAAGGAACGCTAATGCTCGACTACGCCTTGCTCGACGCGCTGGCCGCCGTGGTCCGCCACGGCTCGTTCGACCGTGCCGCAAGCGAGCTCAATATCACGCCGTCCGCGGTGTCGCAGCGGGTCAAGCTGCTCGAGGAGCGCGTCGGCAGCGTGCTCGTGAAGCGCGGGCAGCCGTGCGTCGCGACCACCTCGGGCGCGCTGCTATGCCGCCATACCGAACGCGTGCAACTGCTCGAAGCGGAGCTGAAAGGCCGCCTGCCGGCACTGCCCGGCGCGCTCGTCGAGCAGTGGCCGGCACTGCGCGTCGCGGTCAACGACGACAGCGTCGGCACCTGGTTCATCGACGCGGTCGCGCCGTTCTGCGTCGAACGCGAAATGCTGCTCGACCTCGTGATCGACGACCAGGACTACACCGCGCAGCGCATTCGCGACGGCAGCGTGCAGGGCGCGATCACGACGCAGGCCGAACCGGTGCAGGGCTGTCGCTCGACGCGCCTCGGCCGCATGCGATACCTGGCGGTGTGCTCGCCGGCGTTTTTCGCGCGCTATTTCGCCGACGGTGTCACGCGCGACAGCCTGCGGCGCACGCCGTGCGTCGACTTCAATCCAAAGGATCAGCTGCAAAAGCGCTTCATGCGGCGCATTACGCGCGCGGAGCTCGATCCGCCGCTGCACTGGATTCCGCACGTCGCCGGTTTTTTGCGCGCGTGCGTGATGAGCCTCGGCTGGGGCATGTGTCCCGAGCGGATGATCGCCGGGCATTTGCAGCGCGGCGAACTGGTCGAGATCGCGCCGGGCAAGCATATCGACGTCGATCTGTACTGGCAGAGCTGGCGTCTGTCGATCGGCTGGCTCGACGATTTCAGCGCGATGCTCAGAAAGCGGGCGGTAGAGTTTCTCGATTGACTACGCGGCGGTGCCGCATGCAGAAATGCGGCAGCTGCTATAGCAACAGCTCGATCGAATGAAACAGGCGGCGCTGTTCCGGGTCCTGCGAGCGCGCGCCTTCGTCGATCGTCTCGCGCAGGCAGTCGAGAAAGCAGGCGGCCGCCGGGCTCGTGGGCGCGCCACGCCGCGACGTGATGCTGATGATGGTTTCGTCCAGCGTTTCACGCAGCGGGAGCGCCCACAGGTTTTCCTTCGCGCGTATCACCTCGACGAGCGGCCACGGAAAGATGCTGACCATATCCGTGTGCGCGAGCAGGCCCAGCACGATCGCGAGCGAATGCGCGAGCACGATCGTGTGCGGCACCGGCATGCCGCGCTTGACGAACAGATTGTTCGACATCGACTCGCGGCTCGCCGGGTCCCAGTTCAGTATCCATTCCGCGTCTTGAAGGTCGAGCAGCGTGCGGCAACCGGCCTTCGGATGGTCGCGCCGCGCGACCACCGCCGCATGCGTCGAAAAGAGCGGCGCGTTCTGAAACTCCGACTGCGGCGACGCGGGCGGCGGCCGACCGATCGAAAAATCGAGGCTGCCGTCGCGCAGACGCGGCTGCACGACCGCGAGCAGGCCTTCGAAAAATTCCAGTTGCACCTCCGGCATCCGCTCACGAAAACGCCGCACGGCAGGCGGCAGAAAAGTCAGCGCGACCCACGGCGTGACGCCGATCGACAGCTTGCCGGCCGCGGCTCCGCGCAACGCCTCGATCTCGGCTTGCGCGCGCTGCAACTGGCCGAGCACGAGCCGCGCATGCACGACGAGCGCACGGCCGAACTCGGTGAACGCGACACCGCTCGCGCTGCGCACGACGAGCGGCGCGTGCAGATCGGCTTCGAGCTCGCGCATCGCCTTGGTCACGGCGGCCGGGGAAAGCCCCAGCGAGCGGGCGGCCGCCCGGATACTTCCGGTATCGGCGATCGCCGCCAAGGTATTGAGCTGATGCAGTTTCATTCGAATGAGAGGCGTGACGGGGGCAACCAAGGGTTGGCACCGCAACGATTCTACGCCTGCCGCCCGAATATCGGCGCCGCTATGCTGGGTTCACGCTGACAGGGGCGCAACCAGTTGCATGGGATCGGACTAAGCGCTGAAGCGCCAGGTCCGATCGACAGGAGATGGCATGAACACGATGGTCATTCCGGCGGGCATCGCCGAAGTCGAACAGGAAATGATCGCGCTGCGACGCAGCATCCACGCGCATCCGGAGCTGGCCTACGAGGAGTTCGCAACCGGCGATCTGGTCGCCGACCGCCTGCGGGAGTGGGGCTACAGCGTCCATCGCGGCTTGGGGCAGACCGGCGTGGTCGGGCAACTGAAGCTCGGCCACGGCACCCGCCGGCTCGGCCTGCGCGCTGACATGGACGCGCTGCCGATCCACGAAACCACGGGCCTGCCGTACGCGAGCAAGCTGCCCGGCAAGATGCACGCATGCGGTCACGACGGCCATACGGCGATGCTGCTCGCCGCCGCCAGGCATCTGGCGCGCGAAAAAAGCTTCGACGGCACGCTGAATCTGATCTTCCAGCCGGCCGAGGAAGGGCTCGCCGGCGCGAAGAAAATGCTCGACGACGGCCTGTTCGAACAGTTTCCCTGCGACGCCGTGTTCGCGATGCACAACATGCCGGGCTTTCCTACGGCCAAGCTGGGCTTCATGCCGGGGTCGTTCATGGCGTCGTCGGATACGGTGATCATCAAGGTGATCGGCCGCGGCGGCCATGGCGCGGTGCCGCACAAGGCGGTCGATCCGGTCGTCGTGTGTGCGCAGATCGTGCTCGCGCTGCAGTCGATCGTGTCGCGCAACATCGCGCCGCTCGATATGGCGATCATCACGGTCGGCGCGATTCACGCGGGCGAAGCGCCAAACGTGATCCCCGAAACCGCCGAGATGCGCCTGTCGGTGCGCGCGCTGCGGCCCGAGGTGCGTGACCATCTGCAGCAGCGCATCACCGAGGTCGCGACCGGGCAGGCGGCCGTGTTCGGCGCGCGTGCCGAGGTCGACTATCAGCGCCGCTACCCGGTGCTCGTCAACGATGCAGCCATGACCGCGCTCGCGCGCCAGGTCGCGCTCGACTGGCTGGGCGTCGACGGGCTGATTCACGACATGCAACCGCTGACCGGCAGCGAGGACTTCGCGTTCCTGCTCGAACGCTGCGCGGGCAGCTATCTGATCATCGGCAATGGCGACGGCGAGGGCGGCTGCATGGTCCACAACCCCGGCTACGACTTCAACGACGCTTGCCTCGCGACCGGCGCGGCCTACTGGACCAAGCTCGCGCAGACGTTCCTCGTTTGACGCGGCGGCGGTGCGCGAGCGCCTTGCCGTAGCAGCCACAAGATAATGACGGAGACACAGATGGACTATTCAGCCACACCGCGGTCCGCGAGCGCCAATGGGCTCGATGCGCTAGATGTGCAGCGCCTCGCCGATGAACCTAAAAAGCGCGTCGGCCACGCGAAGGCGATCGCCGCGATCACGCTCGGCAACGGCCTTGAGTTTTTCGACTTCACGATTTACAGCTTCTTCGCGACGATCATCGGCAAGCTGTATTTCCCGGTCGAAGGTCAGCTCGTGCAGCTGATGCTCGCGGTCGGCACGTTCGGCGTCGGCTTCATCATGCGGCCGGTGGGCGGCATCGTGCTGGGGGGCTACGCGGACCGCGCCGGACGCAAGGCCGCGATGAGCCTGACGCTGTGGCTGATGACGCTCGGTTCCGCGATCATCGCGTTCGCGCCGACCTATGCGGCGATCGGCGTCGCGGCGCCGCTGCTCGTGATTCTCGCGCGGCTGATCCAGGGTTTCGCGCTGGGCGGCGAGGTGGGCGCATCGACGGCGCTACTGCTCGAATACGGCAGCGATCGCACGCGCGGCTTCTACGGCAGCTGGCAGTTCGTGAGTCAGGGAATGAACACGGTAGTGGGCTCGCTGCTCGGCGTTGCCCTGGCCGCGACGCTGTCGCCGGCCGCGCTCGAAAGCTGGGGCTGGCGCGTGCCGTTCGTGATCGGCATGGCGATGGGGCCGGTCGGCATCTATATCCGGCGGCATCTCGACGAGACGCTGCCGGGTGTTGAAGATGGCACGGCAGCGTCTGGCGGCGCTGTTGCGCAGGCTGCTTCGGATACCGTTGCGAAGCCCGCTGCGCAAGTTCCGTCGCTACCTGTGCGCGACCTGTTCCGCGACCACGCGTGCTCGATCACGACCGGCGTGCTGACGACGATCGGCGGCACCGCGGCGAACTACATCGTGCTGTTCTACCTGTCGACGTACGCGATCCGCATCCTGCATCTGCCGATGGCGACCGCGCTGTGGGCCGCGTGGACCGGCGCAGTGGTCACGGTGATCTGCTCGCCGTTCGCGGGCGCGCTGTCGGATCGGGTCGGCCGCAAGCGCGTGCTGTGGGTATCGCGCGTGCTGCTGATTCTCGCCGTCTACCCGGCCTTCATGACGATCAACGCGTCGCCGACGGTGCCGGTGCTGCTTGCGGTGGTCGCGGGCCTCGCGCTGCTCGTCACGTTCACCGCGGTGCCCAATATCGTGATGCTGCCCGAGCTGTTTCCGCGCGCGATTCGCGCGACCGGCATGTCGATCGTGTACTGCCTCGGCGTGTCGATCTTCGGCGGCTTCGCGCAGTTTTTCGCGACCTGGCTGATCCAGATTTCGGGCAGCAATCTCGCGCCGGCGTGGTATCTGATCGGTTGCAGCCTCGTGTCGTTGCTGCCGTTGCCGTTCATGCGAGAGACCGCGGGTAGGGCGATCGATTGACGTGATGGCGATCGGGGTCCGCTGAAAAAAGAGGCGCGATCTTTTCGATCGCGCCTCTTTTGCCATTTGCCCTGCTTCACGCTGACTATCGGATCTTGATGACAACCTTACCCTTGGTACGTCCGGTTTCGACATAAGCCAAAGCTTCCTGGGTCGACTCAAACGGAAAGACCCGATCGATGACGGGTCGTATCGCTCGCGCGTCGATCAGTGCGGCAATCCGGCTAAGCTGTTCTCCGCTGGCCCGCATAAAGAGAAATGTATAGCTGACGTCATGACGTTTCGCGGCCTTCCTGATGCCATAACTCAGAAAGCGCATCACCGTTTTCAGGAACCACGACGCACCGATCTCTTTCGCAAATTCGGCATCAGGCGGACCGGCGATCCCGATGAGCTTGCCGCCGGCCTTGAGCACACGCAGCGACTTCTCGATCGCATTGCCGCCTTGCGTATCCAGTACCAGGTCGTAGTCCTTCAGGATGGTCGCAAAGTCGTCTTTCGTGTAATCGATGACGATATCCGCGCCGAGTTGCTTCACCAGTTCGAGATTCCGCGCGCTCGCTGTTGTCGCGACGGTCGCGCCCACATGCTTCGCCAGTTGAATGGCGAAGCTGCCGACACCGCCCGAGCCGGCATGTATCAGCACTTTCTGCCCTTTCTTCAATTGCCCTTTTTCGATCAGCGCCTGCCAGGCGGTCAATCCCACCAGCGGGATTGAAGCCGCTTCCTCCATCGTGAGTGCTGTCGGCTTGAGGGCCACGCCATCCTCTTTGACCGCGATGAATTCCGCGAAAGTGCCGATGCGATCCTTGTGCGGGCGCGCGTAGACCTCGTCGCCGGGCTTGAATCGCCGCACGCGCGAGCCGACGCGCACGACGACCCCTGCCAGATCGTTGCCCAAAATCAGCGGCAAACGATAGGGCAAAATGAGCTTGAACTCTCCGTCTCTGATTTTGGCATCGAGCGGGTTCACGCCCGCGGCGTGGATCTGGATCAATACGTCGTCCTCGCGCGGCTCTGGAACCGGCATATCGCCGGATCGTAAGCCATTGTTGCGTCCATATCGATCGACGACGAATGCTTGCATCATGGTTCCTTGTCAGTGGCTCGTTAAGTCTGGTTGTTTCGCTGGCAATAGCACGGATGCAGAGCCTTTGAACAGGGAGGAGACAGTCACGTCGTCTACGTTGCCAGCCGCAGATCTTTGCGGATACCGGCGTCCACCAGTCCAGCGGGCGCAAATCTGCGCAGCAATCGCAGACGGGCGGCGAGTCCGCCAGCGGTATAGCGGAGTTTCGGACGAGCCGCGATGGCGGCCTGCAGTACGGTTTCAGCCACGACCTCGGGACCGTCGGCGCCCTCGACCACTTCCTTCACTCGCTTGTCCACGGCCGAGCGCACCTCGCGGTATTCGTCGAGAGGGGCGTCGGGCGCGATCAAGTTCGCGTCGAAAGGCGTCTTGATGTAGGCAGGTTCAATGACCGATACGCGAATGCCCAGCGTACGCAACTCATGGTCGAGCGACTCCGAATAACCTTCCACCGCGTGCTTGGTGGCGGAATACAGCGCCATATAGGGCATGGGCAGAAAACCGAGCACGGAACCGATGTTGATGATGCGGCCGCTGCGTTGTCGCCGCATATGAGGCACGACAGCACGCGTCATGCGGATGATCCCGAAGAAGTTCGTATCGAAGATCGTGCGTGCCTGGTCGATCGAACTCTCTTCCGCGGCGGCAGGGGCGACGCCGAAACCGGCATTGTTCACCAGCAGGTCGATGCGGCCCTGCAGGCGCAGCACTTCGCTGACGGCGGCTGCAACGGATGCATCGCTGGTCACATCGAGCGGCAGCATGTCGAACGACTGTTGGCCGGCTCGTTGGCCGCGCCGACTGGTGCCGTAGACCTTGTATCCGGCCTTCGCAAGCCGCTTTGCCGTGGCTTCGCCGATTCCTGACGAGGCGCCCGTCACGAGCGCTATTTTGGTTTGCATGATGTTCTTCCCAAGATGTCTTTGCGTGGTTGGTTGAGCATTCGTTTCACTAAAATATGATGACAGTCATATTTTTGGTCCAACGAAAACCGGCACAGGGCCGGCGTATTTACGCATCAGTCGGTGCGAGTTTTTTCAATGCCGCTTCAAGAAAACTCTCCGATAGTTTGGGGTCGTCGACGGCACGCGCCATCACCATCGTGCCAACCATTGTGGCGATCATCAAAAGCGCCTGTTCGTGCGCGCCTGGCTGACCCCAATCGGGCAATTGGCGCGCAACGACATCGATCATCTCCTTGATGCGGCGGGTGGCCGCGCGCCGTACGGCCGGCGCCTGGCGCGGCATCTCCGAGCCGAGGGCAGAGATCGGGCAACCGGTCTCGATGCTCTCGCAATGCTCCTTCGACAGATAGGCGCGCATCATCGCCGGCAACGCCTGTTCCGGCGGCACGGACGCGGCGATACGCTCCGACAGCGCCACGGATTCAGCTCCGGCGCGGTCAGCGGCTTCGGCAAGCAGCACCTCGCGCGACGGGAAATGGGCATAGAAGCCGCCATGCGTCAGACCTGCCTCCTTCATGATGTCAGCCACGCCCGTGCCGTCGTAGCCGCTGCGCCGAATCGCGCGTGCGGCGACCTCGACGATGCGCTCGTGCGTGATTTCCTTGCGGCTGGCTGGCTTCCGGGTGATGGATGGATTTTTCATGACGACCATCATATATCATTTCGGCGGGATTTGCAGGGGCCATCCAGAGACCGACGGTTCAGGCGGTAACCGCTAGAATTGCGGCTTTAGCCCGGAATACGCCAATGTCTTTTGCCTCGCTTGGCCTGATCGATCCCTTGCTGCGCAATGTGCAGGACCTCAATTACCAGACACCTACGCCGGTGCAGGCCAAGGCGATTCCTGCTGTGCTCAGTGGCAAGGACGTCATGGCCGCGGCACAGACCGGCACTGGCAAAACGGCGGGTTTTGCGCTGCCGCTGTTGCAACGGCTGGTGCAACACGGCCCTGCGGTGTCCAGCAACCGCGCGCGTGTTCTGGTGCTGGTGCCCACGCGTGAACTGGCCGAACAAGTGCTGCAAAGCTTTATCGCTTACGGCAAAGGCCTCGACTTACGATTTCTGGCCGCCTACGGCGGTGTGAGCATCAACCCGCAGATGATGAAGTTGCGCAAAGGCGTGGATCTGCTCGTCGCCACGCCGGGCCGTTTGCTAGATCTCCATCGCCAGAACGCAGTGCAGTTTGATCAGGTACAAACGCTGGTGCTGGATGAAGCCGACCGCATGCTGGATCTGGGCTTTGCGCGCGAGCTCAACGCCGTCTTCGCTGCCTTGCCCGCTCAGCGCCAGACCCTGCTGTTCTCTGCCACGTTTACCGATGAGATCCGCGCCATGGCGGCGGGCATTCTGCGCGGCCCGGTCAATATCAGCGTCAGCCCGCCCAATGCCACGGCCAGTAAGATCAAGCAGTGGGTGGTGCCGGTGGATAAAAAGAACAAGCCCGACCTCTTCATGCACCTCGTGGCTGAGAACGACTGGAAGCACGCGCTGGTGTTCGTCAAAACCCGCAATGGCGTGGATTACCTGGCGGCCATGCTGGATGAAGCGGGCTATGCGGTCGACACCATCCACGGCGACAAACCGCAACCCGCGCGCCTGCGTGCGCTGGAGCGCTTCAAGACGGGCGAAGTACATATGCTGGTCGCTACCGATGTGGCTGCGCGCGGGCTGGATATCGACGATCTGCCGCTGGTGATCAACGTTGATCTGCCGATCGTGGCGCAAGACTATGTGCACCGTATTGGCCGTACCGGCCGAGCGGGCGCCAGCGGCGTGGCGGTGTCCCTTGTGTGCGCCGATGAAGCCCCGCAACTGGCCGCGATTGAAGCGCTGATCCGGCAAACGCTGCGCCGTGAAGAAGAGCCGGGTTTTGAAGCCGAACACCGCGTGCCGCAAACTGGCGCGACGGGCCAGATCATCAAGAAACCCAAAAAGCCTAAGAAGCCCAAAGTGCCGCAAGCTGCGCCGGGCGCCATGCAGGTGCTCAGCAAAAAACCGCGCCCGCAAAGTGGCGAAAACAAACGCAAGCCTGCAGCGCAACGCGCTGTGGCCGCGGGTAAAGGCACAAGCTTGTCCAGCGGTAGCCCATTCAGCGTGCAAAAGCCACGCAGCAAACCGGCCAGCAAGCCAGTTGCGGGTTCACGTAAGCCGGCTGGCAAACCCGCTGGTGGTCGCGGCAAACGCTAACCCTGATCCGTGTGTGACGGCAACGCACACGCCATTCCATCTCACATCATCCGACCTTAGCGGATTCCGCGTTTGATCAACGGAATGAGCGAGTCGATCGTCGCAGGTGTTTGGACACCTGCGCCGGTGTTGATGGTCAGTCCCGCGAAATGATAAGCAGCCGAGAGCACGCATTGCGTGACCGGCAGGAAGCCTTGCAGATAAAGTTGCTGGTCGAGCGTCGCGGTAATGTATTTGCTCTGCAGCCCCGAAATCGTGGCCGGTGCCAGATCGATGCCACCAATGATGATTTGCCCCGGCTTCTTGCCAGCCTGCTGGAGCGCCTGCGGAATGAACCCGGTTACACCGCCGTGCTGAGTTCCAATCGCCTTCAGATTAGGGTGCGCCTGGATAAAGGCGACCAGGATCGGCACGGCGAGCGATGAATCGGAATCCACCTGAGGGGAGATATTGAGCCTGGTCACCTTTACGCCGGCCTTCTCCAGCGTTTCGGCAAGGCCACGGTCAGACTGACTGCGCACACTCTCGTTGAACACACCGTATTCCAGCGCCTCGTCGCCCTTCTTGATCCCAGCGTTGAGCATCGCCTGCGCGGTGATCTGCCCGCCGACGTAGAGTTCGACGCCGGCGTAGCCGAAGCCCTTCGCGTCGTAAAGTTTCTGGTTCTCGGGTAGCGGCGTGTTGCCGACGGTAACGATGATGCCCTGGTCTACCGCCTGCTTGATCAGTGGCGCGAAGGCTGGATCGCCCGGATGCCCCATGATGCCGATGCACGTCGGATGCGCCGCCATCGCCTGGCGAAACTGCGCAAGCATTGTCTCCGGGCTCCAGGCCGAGAACTGCTCGATCACCTTGATGCCTAAGGCATGCCCCGCGTCCGCAGCCCCGGTCTGACGTGGCAGCGTCGCGCCGTCGCCAGGGTTTCCGCCCATCTGCATATACATTGTCATACCGGCGCCGAGCGGCCCCGGCGTGGTCGGCTCAGTGGCACCGGCCGTCTGCGCGAGGCCAAACGCGAGAATACTCGCCCCCAGGAGGGACCCCGTCATGATCTTGATCATTTCTGCTCCTTTCTCCTGATTTAACGGCTTTATCGCCCCCCAAGCCTGAATCTTTCGCGCAACACGCGCAGCTTGGCGGGATTCTCTACCAACAGATGCAGCGTCACAGCGACGATGAACACCACCCCTTCGATCGCCTGTACCCAGAAGCCGGCGATACCTGTCGCAACAATTCCGGCCTCCAGCATGCCTATCACGAAAGTGCCGAAGAAGGTACCCACGATCGTCGCCGTGCCACCAAACACCGAGGTTCCGCCGATGAACACGCCGGCCAGCGCCGGCAGCAGATAGCCCTGCCCCTGGGTTGAAAAATAGTTCAGATTCTCGAGCGTGAGCAGCACCGTGGCGAAACCGGCCAGCACACCCATCAGCGTGAACAATTTCACCGTCTCACGCACGACATTGATGCCCACGACCTTCGCCACGTTTCGGTTGTCTCCGATGAACAGCAGGTGCTCGCCAAAACGGTGACGATTGAGGATGAACCACATGAACACTGCGAGCCCGAGCGCCCAGAGCGCTTGCATCGGGATCACACCGAACAACGTGCCCGCGAATACTGCATAGGCTGAACCGTTGGCGAGCTCCTGTAGCGCATTGGAGAGCCCGCCGGACAGGATCGAAGCAACCCCAGCCCAGAGGAACTGCGTGCCGATTGTCACGATGATCGAAGGCACACCGACCACCGCGACCAGCACCCCGTTCACCACGCCGACCAGCGCGCCGCCCGCCAATGCCGCGATCCCGGCTAACCAGGCTGATCCGGTGGTGTTCACGCACCAGGCGAACAGGAAGCCCGAGAATGCCATCACGGAGGGGAAGGACAGATCAATTTCCCCCGCCGCAACCACCAGAGTGAGCCCGATCGCCAACACCGCCAGCGGTGGCACGGTGGTCAGGAAGGAGAAGTAGATTGGCCAGCCTAAAAAGACGCGCGGTGCGGTTGCCATGAACAGGCCGACCACCAACGCGAACACGACCAGGCTCGGCACTCCCTCTATGCGTGCAAAATCCGGCAGGCGAAAACGCACCAGCCGCGCCGGCTGTTCGTCTTTTATCGGATCACTCACGTCCTTGCCCCGCAGCCAGCGCCGGCCCGTGCCCGCTCTGCTGTAGCGAAATCAAGAACCGGGTGAGTTCCTCGAGGCTCATCTCACCCGACTTCATATCCGCGACGATCCGGCCACGATCGAGCACGACGAGCCGATCGGCGAGCTCGTGCACATGGGCGAGGTTATGTTCGATGTAGATGCAGGCGCGGCCGGACTCCTTGATCGACCGGACGAAGTCGAGAACCTTACGTACCTCGCTAATGGCAAGCGCAACCGTTGGTTCATCGAGAATGATCAGATCGCTGTCGAAATACATCGCCCGTCCGATCGCGATGCCCTGGCGCTCGCCACCGGAGAGTTTCGCAATCAGCGAATCCGCGTCGATCCCCACGCCGCGGAAACCGAGCTGGCGCTTCAAAATATCGTTGGCAATGCGCCGCTGTTCGGCAACTTTGATGAAGCCGAACCGGTTGGTGATCTGCCGGCCGACAAAAAAATTACGCCACAGCGGCTGCTTCTCGCCCAGCGATTTTTCCTGATAGACCGTCTCGAAGCGCAGTCGGTGCGCCTCGCGCACCGAAAAGCGGTTCCAGTCGACCTCCTTGTCCCGGATGAACAGCTTGCCGGTGCTCGGCCGCACGACACCAGTCAGTACCTTGATGAGCGTCGACTTACCCGCGCCGTTATCACCGATCAGGCCGACGATCTCGTTCCGCCCAATGGCCAGATCGATGCCGGACAGCGCCCGTATCTTGCCGTAGGACAGGCTGATACCTTGGGCGCGCACGATATGCTGATAGGCGCACGTACCGGGCGCTGCCTGGTTCGGCATCACGCCACGCTCCAGCTCGAATGACCCACAGCGATGTTGTGAACGACGACAGCCATAGATCTTTCCCCTTTGCTTATCGATCGCCGCATCAACTTACATTGGAAATGTCCCTGAAATTTAGCAAGCCTTAGAGTCCAGTTCAAGAATCGCTTACGAGACCGCTCATATTTCATCGGGAAAATATTAGTCTTGGGCACTTGAACAACGCACAACCTGAGCGATAGAAGAAGCGCGTCAGAAGGGTCCCCACAGGACGAGCGGCCACAAACGCCCGGTCAAAAAGGCGCAAAAAGCAGAGGTATCGGCATGCATCCGCCACTCCAGCGGCTATTCTTCAGACACTACGACTAACGCGTTTCAGGCCGGCTCTGCGGGTCGTCGTCAGCCATTCCGCGCCCCACGCGGAAAGGGGGGTGTATGTCACGTCCAGAACTACCTCGGCCCGCGCGACGCGCACTGCGTCGTCGGCAGTCAGCCGGACGCCGGTGGCTCGTCATCGGCAGCGCGCTCACCGGACTGTGCTTTGCCCATGCGACGCTCGCGGCGGGCAAACTTCCACAAGGCGGCACTTACGTGGCCGGCACGGGCGCAATAGCAAGCCAGGCCAACGGCCTCGTGATCACGCAACCGGGTTCGACGCGCGGCGTGATCGAGTGGAACAGTTTTTCGATCGGCAGGAACAACAGCGTGACGTTCGACAACGGCTCGGGCGCGACGCTGAACCGCGTGACGGGCGGCTCGCCGTCCGCCATCTTCGGCAGGCTCAGTGCAACGGGGAGTCTGTATGTGATCAATCCGCAAGGCATCGTCGTGGGGCCATCGGGCGTGATCAGCACCGGTGGCCGTTTCGTCGCGTCAACGCTTGATGTCTGCAACGACGCGTTCATGCAGGGCGGTGGTTCCCTTACGTTGTCGGGCGACCCGAACGCAAGCGTGATCAACCTCGGCAAGATCAGTTCGAGCAGCGGCGATGTGTTCCTGATTGCGCGACACGCCGTGATCAACGCGGGCACTATCACAGCGCCCAACGGTACGGCCGAACTGGCTGCAGGCGAACAGGTGTTGTTACAGGACTCGGGCAGCAGCAGACAGGTGTTCGTGCAGACGGGCGGCCAGGGTACCGTGGTCAACAAAGGGCGCATAAACGCCGCGCAGGTCAGCCTGCAGGCCGCCGATGGGAACGTCTATGCGCTTGCTGGCGGCGGCACGCGCATCCGCGCGACGGGCACGGCGGATCGTGACGGTCACGTGTGGCTCGTCGCCGATGGCGGCCGTGTCAGTCAACTCGGCAAGATCTCCGCGAGCAACGCGGATGGCAGCGGCGGAACGGTCGACACGCAAGCGGCACAACTCGCATTCGGCAGGCATGCAGCCGTTCACGCGGGCCAATGGAACCTGTTGATACCCACATTCACAATCGATAGTGCGGCCACCCGAGCGTTGCAGCAGAGCCTGAATTCGGGCACATCGGTCGCGGTCACGACGACGGGCGTCAATGGCGCAACGGGCGACCTGAGCATTGCATCCAGCCTTATCTGGGAGGGAGCGGCTTCGCTGACGCTTGCCGCGTACCACAACGTCTCAGTGACGACGGGCACGACGATAGCGAACCGCGGTACCGGCAATCTGACCGTGCGCGCTGACGCAACGGGCAGCGACAATGGAGGCAGCATCGCGAATAACGGCATCATCGACTGGTCGGCGAGCACGGGTATCGTCAGTGCGCTGTACGACATCGGGGGCAACTACAGCGCGGGAACCATTCTGTTGAATCAGGCGTGGACGGCGCCACCTGACAGCGGTCTCGTCACGCAGTCGACTGCCTATGAACTTATCAACTCTCTCGCCGATCTCCAGAAAATCAACCAGGACCTTTCGGGCATCTACGCGCTAGGCAAGGACGTGGATGCAACGCCGCCGTCGGGCACGTTCAATGCGCCGATTGGCGCTTTCCCAGCGAGTCCTTTCACCGGACAGTTCGATGGCATGGGCCATACGATATCCAACCTCAAGATTCAGGCATCACCGTCGGACATCGACCCGGGCGTAGGTTTGTTTTCCGCCATAGGATCTGGCGGTGTCGTACGCGATCTGACGGTGCAAGGCGAGGTCAGTGGCACGGCTAACGCCGGCTACTATGGGATTCTGGCCGGCCTGTTGGATACTGGGCTCAACACCAGCACCATTGCGTCCGTCCACACCAGTGGTACGGTCGCGGTCGAGAACGCTCAAGAGGCGGGCGGCCTCGTTGGCTGGTCCGATGGCACTATCACACGGTCCTCCAGCAATGCTGACGTGTCGTCGTCTCAAGGTTTCTCCGATGGTGGACTCGTCGGCTACAACGGGGGAGTCATCAGGCAGTCTTTCGCATCGGGGAGCGTTGAGGGCACTTCGGCCTATGCCGGCGGGCTGGCCGGTCAAAACGCAGGAACGATCACGCAGTCGTACGCGACGGGTGCTGTCAGCGCGACTGATGCAGCCGCGGGAGCGCTAGTGGGAGTGAATCTATATAGCAGTATTGAGCAATCATTTGCCACTGGCAGCGTTCAAGGGCAGGGAGGCGGAGGTGGCATCGCGGGCTTCAACTACGGGCCAGTGACCATAAGCAGCGACGTGTTCTGGAATACACAGACGACCGGTGCCACCGTCGCTGTAGTGAGTGTGGCTAATGGCGCCCAGGTTGGCAACGCCCAGGGCCTGACCACCGCTCAGATGAGCAACCCCGTCAGCTTCGGTCCCACATACGACTTCGGACCTGGCGGGGTATGGGCCATGCCCGCCGGAGCAACGCACCCCGTGCTGCGGTGGCAACTGGGTCAGTAGATGGCGAAGGCTTGTCGGCAAGAGGGAACTCGACACGACGCAGATGCTGTCGTGAAAATCATTTGGGCGGGACAACTCCGGGAGGTCGGCGATGAATTGCTCCATTCGCGCGAGGCTTATCCAGTCTGCCTGGATCATCCTTCTGGCCGTGCCCTGTGCGGCATGGGCGCAATCGCAAACGATAGTCACGATCGCTGGCACTGGGGCGCAAGGGTAGAGAATCAGCGGCCCAACGCGCTGGCTAGCCAGGCGATGCATCGCGGGCCCCAGCACTTCGTTGTGCATTTTTGCGGCGCCACGTCGAAACGCTGCAGCCGAAGCGGCCGTTGAACCAGCGGGAAAACGCGCTCAGCGATGAGAAGCCTACCAGCGTAGCCACTTCAGACAGCGGCCGGTCGCCGCTACTGACATACCGCATCACCTGTTCAACCCGCACCGCATCGACAATCGACAGAAAGCTGCCACCCTGACGGGCGAGGTGGCGATTCACGGTCGTGCGATCCACGCCCAGATGCTGCGCGATCCGGTCGGCCGAGCAGGTGCCAGACGGCAAAAGCGCAATGACCAGTTTCCTGACCTTGTCGGACATGGTTGCGTTGGACTGAAGCAGCATCGAATCCAGATACTGGCGCACCTGCTGCGCCATGACCGGATCGTAAGCTGGAATCGCGGCGTCGAGATCCGCTGCGAGGCACACGATGCCGTCGAAATCCTGATTGAACTCAACGGGCGCGCCAAATACACGCGCATGCATGGCGAGGCTGGCTGGAGCGCTGTACGTGAGACAGATGGTGCGCGGCTTCCAGGCGGCGCCCAGCACCAGGCCCAGTGTCCGGTACAGGACGCCCAGTATCAACTCCGTTGCCTGGCGCATCGAGCCAGGCATGCCGCCCATGAGGTCTTCGCGGATGATGGCGAGTCCTGCCGTCTCCTCGACGCGCATCACCACCGCCTCGTTCTGCAGGCGCAGATAGTGCGCCATCGATTCGAGGGCGCGGCGCAACGTCGGCTGTTCCCGCATCGCAAAACCGAGAGGGCCAAGGTTGGACAGGTGGCGGGTCTCGGCCATGCGCAGCGCGAAATCCTCGACGGCAGCGGCCCGGGCGGAGGTTTCCAGCAACCGCGCCACTGCCTCGGCCGGAATCATGATGTCGGGGTTCAGCAACGCGGAACGGTCAATGCCGGCATCACTTAACTGCTGGTAAGGATCAAGGCCCACCGATCGGGCCACTTCGACGTAACTGGTCAGGGAGGCACTGCGAAGCAGATAGGACATATGGTTTTCCCTCGTGCATCAAAATGTAAATTTTTTGCCTCAATTTGTCAAACCGCTATTTGCCAGTAGTCCGATACTTGCCTCCAGAGACGCGTAATGACCAACGCGTACGGAAATTCGAGAAGTTCGAGAGGAGGCGAAACAATGAGCAATGAGACGAGCCGCAGCGCGACCCCGGTCTGCGATCAGCTGCGCGCAACCGGCAACTGGAATCCCGCCTGGGATGCGATTGCAGAACTCGATCCTGTCTGGGCCGAGAAATTCATGGCGATGGGCATGCACACCGTGATGTCGGGTGTGCTGGAACCGAAGGTGTTCGAGTTCCTCGCCATCGCGGTCGACGCGTCCTGCACTCATATGTATGCGCCGGGCACACGCCGTCACATCCGCCGCGCGCTCGAACTGGGCGCCACCAGGGAAGAAATCGCTGCGGTCTTACAGGCGGTTAGCGTCCTTGGCATTCATTCCTCCAGTCTCGGCGCGCCGATCCTGCTGGAAGAACTGGCCGCCTTCGAGAAGGCAAACGTCGACGCTGCGCAGGCCGTTGCCTGACGTCAGCGCCGTCACTTCATTAATTTTCAAAGAGGAACACAGACCATGCATTTCCTTGACGACTCCCTGCTGCCTGAAAACCAGGAAAAACTCGTGATCCAGGTGGCGCCCTATGGGCCGCAATGGATCCCCGGCGATTCGGACGATATCCCGGTCACGATGGACGAGCAGGTGCAGAAGGCCGTCGACTGCTACAACGCAGGCGCGACCGTGCTGCACGTGCACGTGCGCGAGGAGGACGGCAAGGGCAGCAAGCGTCTGTCGAAGTTCAACGACATGCTTGCCCGTCTGCGCGATGCTGTGCCGAAGATGGTGCTGCAGGTCGGCGGCTCGATCTCATTCGCGCCGGAGAATGAAGGCGAAGCGGCCCAATGGCAAAACGATGACACACGTCACATGCTCGCGGAGTTGAACCCCCGTCCGGATCAGGTCACCGTCGCAATCAACACCAGCCAGATGAACGTGATGGAGTTGATGACCGAGGCCGACATCGCGGGTACCTCGCTCATGAACCCGGCGCTGCAGGCTGCCTATCGCGACATGATCGTGCCGTCCAATCCCTCATGGCACGTCGAACACATCAGGCGTCTCGTCGCCAACGGCATCCAGCCGCAGTTCATGCTGGGGAATCTGACGCAACTCGAAACGGTCGAGCGTCTTATTCGCAACGGTGCGTATAGCGGTCCGCTGAATATCAATTACGTGGCAATTGGCGGCGGCGCGGCCGGGTTGCATCCCGCCGACATGATCGAGTTTGCCCGCCGCACCCCGGAGGGCGCGGTGCTTACGTTCGAAACGCTGAACCGGAACGTGGTGCCGATGAATACGCTGGCGATTGCGCTGGGCCTGCATGTACGGGTCGGTATCGAAGACACGCTGTTCGGCCCGAACGGCGAGCGGGCGACTTCAGTGCAGCAGATCGAGCAGATGGTGCGCATTGCGCGCGAGCTCAATCGCGACATCGCGAGCGGCGAGGATGCCCACCGCATCTATCAGATCGGCACCCAGTGGGGTTCGGTCGACGAGACGCTGGACAACCTGCGCATGGTACCTAATCGCACGCCCGGCCGGCGCGACGTGCCGGCACGCAAGGTCGCGTGAGCGGGGATAACGGGGCGCAACGCGGCAGCGTATCGCGTTCCGCCTCGCTCTGAACCTCTCAGGCATGGAGACAGATGATGTTCTGGAAGAAAAGCCCCTCTGCGGTTCTGGCATCGCTACTGGTGATCCACTTGCTGGCACACATCGACCGCAATATGCTGCTCGGTTTCTCGCCGCAGATCATTAAAGACCTGGCGCTCAGCAACACGCAATACGGCTTTCTGGTCGGCGCGGTATGGGTGCTGAGCTTCGGCGTGATGGCGATGTTCATGGGCACCCTTGCGGACCGCTTCAGCCGCACCCGGGTCATCGCCGCCGGCGTGCTGATCTGGAGCGCCTGCACGCTGGCCTCGGGCCATGCCCAGAGCTTTGAGCAGATGGTGGTGGCGCGCTTTTTCGTTGCCAGCGGCGAGGCGGCGCTGGTACCTGCCGCGGTGGCCCTGCTGGCTGAACTCTTCTCGGAGAAGCGACGAGGCACGGCAATGGGGCTGTTCTTCATGGGGATACCCATGGGCGTCGGCTGCAGTTTCCTGCTCGCCGGCAGCTTTGGCGCCACGCATGGCTGGCGGACCACGTTCTATGTCCTTGGCATCGTCGGCGTCGCCGTTGCCTTGCCGCTCGCGCTGCTCAAGGAAGACCGTAGCCAGCTCGCACCGCAGGAACGCGGCGCACCGTTCGTAGCCCAGGCGCTCGCGGTGTTGCGCACCGTCGGCAGCAACCGTGCGCTGGGCTTCGTGATCGTTGGTTTCGTACTGGTGCACCTCGTTTTTGCCAGCTTTTCCTTCTCGCAGTTGTGGCTCGTCAACGAGCGCGGCATGAACGCGGCTGGCATTGCCACCAGGATCGGCGCGCTACAACTGGTGTTCGGCACGCTGGGCGCGGTGATGGGTGGCGTCATGGGCGATCGTGTGGCGAGCAAACTGCGCGGCGGACACGCCAGCTTCATGGCGCTCCTTGTCGTGATCTGCGCGCCGTTGATGCTGGCCTGCCGTTTCGTCCCGGTCAGTTCGCCGCTGTTCTACATCGGCATGTGCGCGGGATTCTTCCTGCCGCTGGCGGTGTACGGCCCGGGGGCGGCGGCGATCATGAGCATGGCACCCCAGAAGATGCGCTCGACGATCTTCGGTTTCACGATGCTGTCGATCAACGTATTCGCCCTTGCCATCGGCACCGTGGTCATCGGGATGGCCGCCGACCATTTCATCAAGGCTGGCGCCACCGCTCCGCTGACGGGTGTCCTGATCGCCACTGACGTGCTGACGATCAGTTCGGCGCTGTTTTTCGCCCTCGCGGCGCGCGCCTCGCGCAGGCAGCGTGCGCTCGCGCTGCAAAACATACAACCTGCGAGGTAATGGACATGCAAGACCAACGTCGGAATCTGGAAGGGCGCGTCGCCCTCGTCACCGGTGCCGGTCGCGGGATGGGCGGTGCCATCGCCGTGGATCTGGCCCGCGCCGGTGCACGGATCGCGATCTGCGACATTGACATGCCGGCTCTCGAAGAAACGCGCGCTGCCGTGCAAGCGGCCGGCGCACCGTGTCTGGCGCTGCGCTGCGACGTCTCGTCCAGCAGCGAAGTCGCCAACCTGTTCGCCGCGATCGTCGAGCGCTTCGGGACGTTGCACATTCTCGTCAACAACGCCGCGCTCGTGCCGAACACGCCGATCGATACGGCGCGCCGCAACAGGCATTACGCCTATCTCACCACGCCCGTGCAGCGGCAATCGCTGGCTTTCACCAGCAGCATCAGCGACGAGGAGTGGCATCGTTACTGGGACGTCAACGTGCACGGCCTCTTTTACTGCACCCGCGAAGCGCTCAGGCTGATGCAGCCGCAGCGCGACGGCAGGATCATCAACATCGCGTCGATTGCGGGCATCTCGGCCATGAGCGCCCATAGCCCGCACTACAGCGCCACCAAGGGCGCGGTGGTTGCCTTCACGAAGTCGGTCGCAGCCGAAGTCGCGGGTGCCAATATCTTCGTCAACGCGATGGCGCCAGGGGGTGTGGCCACTCCCGAATTCACGGAATACTTCGAGGCCGCCGGTGAGGAAAAGCGCAACCAGTTCTGGCAAGTGGTGCCAGCCGGACGCCTGGGCACGATGAAGGAATACGCCTCGACGGTGACCTATCTGGCCGGCGACCACTACCTGGTCGGCCAGGTGATCAGCCCGAATGGCGGCGTGGTGATATGACCGGGTGCGCCGCGTGACCTGAAGCGATCACGCCTGCAAATCCTTGCATCGACCTCTTCAGGATCAGCCATAACAATCAGTTGTGCAAATAGGATTGTGAGCGTTTCTGGAGATCGGTCTTTCACAAAAGACGACTGACCGGTAAACGACCGCAGGCGCTCAATGGCCCGAATGCTGCCGCGGGCGATGTCGGCTCGTGACTTTGCATTAAAGAATGGACGGACGAAATGAACGGTTTGATGCTGCAAAAGCAGTTGCTGATTTCCTCGCTGATCGTGCATGCCGATCGCCATCATGGGGATACGGAGATCGTGTCGCGGCGGGTAGAGGGTGACATCCATCGCTACACCTTCCGCGACTGTCACCGGCGCGCGCGACAGATGGCCAATGCGCTCACGAGTCTGGGCATCAGGCCGTCCGACCGTGTCGGCACCCTCGCCTGGAACGGTTATCGCCACATGGAGCTGTACTACGGCATATCCGGCATGGGCGCAGTGATGCATACGATCAATCCGCGCCTGCACGCAGACCAGATCGCCTACATCGTCGACCATGCGGAAGATCAGGTCCTGTTCTTCGATCTGACGTTCCTGCCGCTGGTCAAGGCCATTGCCGGCCGCTGCAAGACTGTCAAGGCGTTTGTCGCGATGACCGATCGCGCGCATATGCCGCTGGATACCGGCATTGCCAACCTGCTGTGCTACGAAGATCTGCTCGAGCGCAGCTCGTCGACCTACGTGTGGCCGAATTTTGACGAGGATACCGCCTGTGCGCTGTGCTACACGTCCGGTACCACCGGCAACCCGAAGGGCGTCCTCTACTCGCATCGCTCGTCGCTGCTTCACACGTTCGCTGCCGCACTGCCGGATGCGCTGAACTGCTCGGCGCGCGACGTGATCCTGCCGGTCGTGCCGATGTTCCATGTCAATGCGTGGGGCATTCCGTATGTCGCGTGCATGGTCGGGGCCAAGCTGGTTTTCCCCGGCCCCGGGTTGGACGGCCAAGCGCTCTACGAGCTCGTCGAAGCCGAGCAGGTCACCTTCGCGGCTGGCGTGCCGACAGTATGGCAAGGCCTGCTGACCTGGCTCGAGCAAGGTGGCCTGAACTTCTCGACCCTGAAGCGCACCGTCATTGGCGGCGCAGCCTGCCCGCCCGCAATGCTTCACACGTTCCAGGATGGGTACGGCGTGGAGGTCCTGCACGCATGGGGCATGACCGAACTGAGTCCGCTCGGGACCATCGGCGCGTTGAAAGCAAGGCACCTCGCAATGGGTCCGGAAGACCGTTGCGCCCTGCAATCCAAACAGGGGCGCGCGGTATTTGGCGTCGATATGAAGATCCTCGGTGAGAACGGCGAGGAACTGCCATGGGACGGCGTGAGCTCGGGCGATCTGCTGGTGCGTGGCCCATGGGTGGTGCGCAACTACTTCCGCAATGAAGGTGGCAACCCGCTGCGGATCGATGCCGACGCGCATGGCTGGTTCCCGACCGGCGATATCGCGACCATCGACGCCGACGGCTTCATGCAGATCACCGATCGCAGCAAGGACGTGATCAAGTCCGGCGGCGAGTGGATCAGCTCGATCGAGATCGAAAACCTCGCAGCCGCGCATCCCGCGATAGCGAGCGCGGCCTGCATTGCGGCGAAGCATATGAAGTGGGACGAGCGGCCATTGCTTGTCGCAGTGAAACAGCCCGGTGCACAGGTGACAGCCGAAGAATTGCTGGCGTTCTTCGAAGGAAAGATCGCGAAATGGTGGACGCCGGATGCAGTCGTATTTGTCGATGCGGTGCCGCTTGGCGCTACCGGCAAGGTGCTGAAGAACCAGCTGCGCGAAGCGTTTCAGGACTATCTGTTGCCGACTTAAGGAAGCAGGTGGCCTGGCGTGTTGAGTATTGAACGTACGTCTTGAACGTACGTCGTTACGGGTGGATTAAAGCTACAAAACTGGAGACGCAATGAAACTGAAATGGGTAGCTGCGGCCGCGGTGGCCGTCCTTGGAAGTCCGGCCTATGCGCAGTCGTCGGTGACGCTGTACGGCGTCGTGGATTCCGGTCTGCTATATCAAAGTACCTCGGCGGCCTCGTTCAGCCCGACGGCGAAGAATCTGGGCAAGGTCTATCGCTACAAGGACGGCGGGATCTACTCGAGCATCTGGGGCATGAAGGGGACCGAGGATATCGGCGGCGGCTATCACGTCAACTTCAAGCTGCAGGGATCGTTCGACAGCGGCACCGGCAAGTTCGGCCTGGCGGATACGCCGGGCGCGGTGGCGCAGTTCAACCAGTTCGCAACGGTCGGCGTGTCGGGACCGTTCGGCACGGTAAACGCCGGTCGCCAGATCGTGCCGATGGCCTACGCGATGGCCGATACCGACGTGCGGGCGGGCCAGTATTTCGGCAGCATCCTGACGGCATGGCTGGGCATGAACCAGGCCGCCGGCTGGTCCGGCACCAGCACCAATGGACCGATCGGCGCGCTGTACGACAGCAATGCGATCGTCTACGAGTCGCCGACATTCGCCGGCGTGTCCGCAGCGCTCGAATATGCGCCCGGCGGTGTGGCAGGCAGCTTCCAGGGCGGCACGCGCGAGTCCGCCGTGCTCAAATACTCGAACTATGGCCTCAATCTGAGAGCCGTCTACTACAACGGTCACGACACCAATCCCGGACCGACGACGGTGCCCACCGGACTCGCCAACAACCGCCTCTACTACCTCGGGGCGCTGTACACCTATCACGCCTTCTCCATGTCCGCGTCATATACCAACGGCAGGAATCCGGCGCACGCGAATCTGGTCAACCTCGACCTGTATTCGGCCGGCCTCGGCTATCAGTTCTCACCGGCATTCAAGCTCACCAGTGGCGTGTATTACCTGAAGGACGCGAACAATTCGGCCAACAAATCGCTCGAGGTCGCCGGAGGCGCCGAATACAGTCTGTCCAAGGCCACTTTGCTCTATGGCCAGGTGGGTTGGGTGAACAACCACGGAGATATGACGCAGACGATTACGTACGGCCAGCCCGTGGCGCCTGGCCTCGGGACGACGGCGGTCATGCTCGGGATACGCCACTACTTCTAGGGATCCTCCGTATTGAGCTCGAAATGAAGACCTCTGGCCGGTGAAGCGTGCCGGCTCGCCCCGCGGTAGCAGAACAGCGATTCCAACGGGGATCCCACAAGACTCAGGAAGATTGGAGAAAGCAATGAAGGTAATCAGGGCACTCAAACTGGCGGTCGGCGCACTGATCGTGACGACATGGATCAATGCATGGTCCCAGCCTGGCGAATCGGGCAGTGGGCCAGCGTCAACCGTCATGGCGTCGCCGGGCAGCGGCGCTTCGACGAGTTCCAGACAGGCTGATCGCGCGCTCGGCAGGAAGGTACGCGCTGCGCTCATGAAGGACAAGGAGATCAGTGCTTCAAACATCAGTGTCCGTGCGAGAGGTGGCGCGGTGACGCTGTTTGGCACGGTGCCCGATGCAGCGCAGATCGACAGGGCGGCCGGGGTTGCCGAAGCCGTGCCGGGCGTGACAACCGTGAAAAACAATCTGACACTCAAACGCGTATTCGGCCAGTAAGTTGTCATCCTAAGTAAGTCCGGACCGCTGCCAGGCTTGCACCGAAGCGACACCGCTCTGCCTACGACGTCAGTCCGCCGGCGCATCTGGTTGGCGGACGGCGCAAATGGATCGATTGCGCAGATGAGCCCGGTTTCGTCGAAGGGGTGACGGCATTCGTCGGGAGGCAAAACACCCAACGTCGACCGAGCGTGCCGCACCGTTCTTGAGCTTTAGCGAATAGACGAACCGACAGAAAAGTGCTGCTGTCGGTAACGTCCTACCTTGAACGAATCTCGGCAGTACAGAGGTCGCGCTGATGTGTGGCAATCTGCCATGTGTTTCCCCACGGATCTCTTACCATTGCTCGCCTGTCGCCGTATGGCATGTCGGTCGGAACTTCGAGTGAGATCGCATTCGCCGCAATCGCTCGCTGGTAGGTCGAATCGGCGTCCTCGACGTAGACATACAGAAATGCCGGCATCGGATCGCGAAGGCCGTCTGCGCCGCTAACCATCACGACGGAATCGCCGATCATGAGTTCGGCAGGCCGCCCGTGACGGAATTCGCCCTGTGCCTGAAACACCATCTTGATGAATGTGATCAGGTTTTCCGGATCCCGTACGACGATTCGGGGCGTGACGGTACGCCATCCATCGGGCTGAAATTTAGCCATGTTGGGCAGCCTCGGAAGAGATTCGCAAGGGCATTGTCCTCCGGGCGCCGGATGGCCGCAAAGGGGGGCGAACTCGGGCGAATCGGCATCTGGCTCGGTTCGGCCACAAACTGCCGGTCACATGCGCCGCCGGAAGGCCGCTCAGGCGTCGGCTCTGCTTCGCAACCGGCCATCTGATTGTCGCAAGGCGAGCGCTCGTTCAGCGGCCAGAAGGGACATCAATCTGGCTGGCCAAAGACGCCCTGTTCCACCGAGCGGAGGCATCTCCCCTGTTAATCCCTGTCAGCTTGCCGGATTTCGTGCCATGACGACCCATGCCGCGCCGTTGATCATCACCGACCCCTCGCCGGGGAGGCTCGCGAAGGCGGCACGAACTGCGGCGGAGGCACGGGCGCGGATGTCGTCGGGCTGACCAGCGAGCGCACGCGACAGCGGGCCGACCTCAAGCGTCATCCTCACTGCGTCGTCGATCGCCGCGTCCCGCGTTTCGCCCTCGCCGAATGGGACGGCCGCGTCGAAGGGCGAGATAACGATTTCGGTGAAACCGGCCGCCGTCAGGATGCGCGCCACGTGCTTCCGGTCGCCGAACGAAAACGGGCCGGGCGCTTCGGGATCGGGGAGCGCGCTCGGCGGGACGATGTCCTTGAGCGCGCCCACCGGCAGTCGCATCCAATCGTTCTCGGCCGCACCGCGCCAGCAGACGAAAGCGACCCGGCCGCCCGGCCGGAGCGCGCGTCGCATATGGGCGAACGCCGCTGTCGGATCGGGGAAAAACATCACGCCGAAACGCGAGAACAGAATGTCGAACGCGCCTTCGGGCAGCTCTGCGCTGCTGGCGTCGGCCACCTGAAACAGGGCCGGCGTATCGTGGCGCGCAAGCGCGCGCGCTCGATCGATCAGCGGTTCGGATATGTCCACGCCCAGCACTTGGCCCCCCGCGCCGACGCGAGCGGCCAGAGCCAGACTTGACGCACCCGCGCCGCAGCCGATGTCCAGCACGCGCTCACCCGTCGCGGGCGCGGCGGCTTCGATCGCGGCCTGGCCGAACACCGCCACCAGAGCGTCGAGCCGGGCCTGGTTGGCGACCCAGCGCTCCCCGCTTTGACCATTCCAGTCACCCACCTGATCAGCACTTTGCTTTGCCATGTCATCTCCTTGACTCGACGATCCGCCTTTCGCCGCGTCGATTTACGCCAACCTTTTCGAAGGCGACGACGCAACAAGGATCTGTGCTCTCAAACCACCATCGACTGCTGGGCGAAGATACCCGCCATCGCGCCCTGCGATGAAGCCTGGGTGACCGAGGGCAAGAAGGGCGTGGCGAGGTCGCCAGCGGCGTAGATGCCGGGCATGCTGGTTTGGCGGCGCTCGTCGACTTTGAGGACGATGCCGGTGGGCGTATCGACCGTGGCGAGGCCCAGTGATTCATGCAGGCGTGCGGACGGCTTGTTGCGCGGATGGGCGAACAGGACGTCGACCGCGACATTGCGGCGGGTATCGAGATTGACGGTGTTGATATGGCCCTTGTGATGGGCGATCTCGACGATCCGGCCATCGACGACAGGTATGTTGCGACGCGCCAGATCGACCTGGATATCGGGCGCAATGTCATGACCATCGGCGAAGACAGTCAGCTTGTCCGTCCAATCGCGGAACAGCCTGGCAGACTGGTGCGACTGCGGGCTGGACCAGACGAGGCCCCAATGCTGGCCGGCGACTTCAAAGCCGTCGCAATAGGGGCAGGGCACGATGGACGTGCCCCAGCTTTCGGCAAAGCCCGGAACATCAGGCATCTGGTCGGCGACGCCATAGCTCAGGATCAGGCGGTGCGCCCTCAGGCTTTCGTTATCGTCAGTGACGACGCAGAAATCGTCGATGGCGCCAGACACGCTCTCGGCCCGGGCATTGACCAGCCTGATCGTTGGATAGCGCGTCAACTGCTGCCGCGCCTCGACCAGGATGTCCAGCGGTGGCTTGTGATCGTGGCCGAGCAAGCCATGCGAGTGGCCTGCAAAGCGGTTGCGCGGCCGGCCGGTATCGAGAACCGTGACCTTGCGGCGGGCACGGCCGAGCTGCAGGGCGGCGGCGAGGCCGGCAAAGCTGCCGCCGACGATGATGACGTCATCCATGGTGATGGGCTCCGTGTTGTGATTGGAGGGGTGGGCTGGGCGTGGTGTGCAATATCGTCCAGCGATACGCGCTTGAGACGGTCAGCGAGTAGGGCTTCGGCATTGGCGAGAAAGTTGCTGATGGCTGTATTGATCGGCCCCACAATCCCGCATTCGATATCGCCAGGCGCCCCGGGGAAACCTGATTTGGGCAACTGGTTGAAACCTGTCCTTGGCTTGCACATTTAAGATACTGCGTGGTATCGTAGTGCAAGAATTTGAATACTGTCAAGTACTGGAATTGTTGTGACCGAAAACAGCCAGAGCCGGCGCGGCCGGCCCGCCAACGAGGCGCTTCGCCAAACGATCGTCGACGCCGCCTGCGAACTCTTTGTGGAATTGGGTTTTCAAGCGACGACCATGGACAAGGTCGCGCAGCGGGCGAAGATATCCAAGCTCAGCATCTATCGGCACTTCGAGAACAAGGAGGCGCTGTTCAGCGCGGCCATGGTGGCCCACTGCCATCAATTTGCACCCCAGGCCCTTTCTGAAAGCGTCGACGGTTCAGCCGAAGATCAGCTCATGGCGGTGGGATCATCCCTGCTTCGCACGCTGTTGAGCCCGGACGTCCGCAGTGTCGAAGCCATGGTTTTGGCCGACAAGACGAATCAAAAGTCGTTAAGCAAGCTCCATTACGAAGCCGGGCCCGCCCATGTCATCGCCCAAATCGAGGCCGTGTTGCGTCAGTTGCACGCGAAAGCGATTCTGAACGTACCCGATGCTCTCCGATCCGCCCGCTTGTTTGCCGCGCTTTTCAAAGGATCCGATCTTCTGCTTGTCGCACGCTTCGATGAGGCGAGAGCAGAGGATGACAACGAAATCGAATCCTATTGCCGGTCGGCCGTCGCCATGTTCATCGCCGCGCACGGTGGCATCTAAAGGTGCGCTATCGCGGCTTGATGAAGAACCCGCAGAGTTGCACACGCTGTTCGCTCTAAGCAATCTGTGGATGACGCGCGAACGACTGATGCGCGAGGCCGCTGCATGAGCGCAAAAGCCGCCCGCGCGGGCAGGCAATCGGCGCCTTCCTTATGCCGAACGTAGCGCTGCATTCGAGCCAGGTGCCGCACCGCTTCCACCGCATCGGCCCTATGTGGATGGCTCAGTGCGGCAAAACGAGTTCTGAACACCATCCCGAACCTTGCGGGCGCTTCCTTCGATCTGGTGAACGACAAGCTGATTGCTTATAGAGAAATCAAACTTAAGTTCGAGAGCAATTCGAGGGTCGAGCAAGACGTCATCCTTGCACGGCGTAAGCCGCCTCACCAACTCACGGGTCTAAGCGTCCGCAGAGGCCGATGACTTGTCCCCCAGGCGACGGCACGGAATGACCGTTCCACTCCGATACCTACCCTTAGAACAGAGACTGCTCGACCGGCTGCAACGGGTCGACTTGCGACGATCCTCCGTTGCGGGCCGGCAAGCGGTTCCATCGAACTATTGCATCGACCGGTTGAATCCGCCAGTGGAACTGGGACGTTCAAAGTTGCTTTGCCCCTTCAGGTGGGCGATAGTTCAGAGGGTGGAATGACAAACCCAAGGCCCGCCAGATATAGCCGCTCACTCCAGTTGTAGCAATTCTGTAGCAAACCAAAATTCACCCCGCAGTACCGCGCCCATAGCCCCACGCGGCAACAATCGACCGATATCCGAACGTTGCGATATGACAGCGCCTCTTCATCCAAAAAAACCGTCTTATTTTCGCTCGAAGTCTGTCACCATTTCATGCGACACCGACCGTGAGCGTAGCGTTGGTCCTGCATCGCGGAAGCGTGTCCTAACGGGAGAGTCCTGATGAGCAAGAAGTCCGAAGCGAGCGGTAAGAGCGGCGCGAATGAGTCGACCGCTGCGACGCTGGCCGCGCTGGCGAATTACATCAGTGAGTTCGTCATCAATGGGACGCTCGACACCAGATGCGCCGCGAAACTAGTTAAGCGCCTGAGAAAGGAAGCCGAAACCATTTTGGAAAATGGAAGCGCGACAAAGCTGGCACAAAAGGATCTGAAGAAAGCGTTCGACACGGTTGACGCTGCAGTCCAGGACCACGATGCGAAACTGCTGGTCACAGCCAACGCAGCACTACGTACAGCAGACGAGGGGAAAAAGGCGGAAAAGTAGCACTGAAGACTCGCGCGCCTTGACGCTGTAGTAGCTGCGTCCTTCGCCAAAAGCTGTCTCTCGCGCAGGGGCGTCCGCGTGACTGCTGGTGCTGATCAGAGGTTCGGCGAAGTGTCAAAAGGTCTCTTGCGACAAGCCGAGCTACACAAAGCGGTTCGCCGGCGCGTACGGCTCGAAGTATCGATCCATCACGCCGATGCACGCATTCAGGCTATGTCCGGCGCATGAAGGCAATGTAGGCGTTTCATGTCTCACCAGCCCGCCCCGCGCCCTCATCCAAACCGAACACAATAAGCAGGCGGCAAATGCGCTGAAATCAAATGCCAGCTTTCGCCGCCGTCGTCGGACGTCCATAGCGCGCCGGTGGTCGACGCCATTGCGAGGCGCGTGCCGGAGTCATCTACAGCGAGCCCGTGCCGATACACGAGGTCATACGCCGGTGCAGGCGGCAACCCGTTCGAGAAACGCTCGAACGTGCGGCCGCCGTCGCGTGTGCGCGTGACGACGAACTGGCCGTCCACCGGGGTCCGGCACTGGTCTTTCACGGCGGGCACAAACCACGCGGTGTCCGGCTCGCGCGGATGCACGGCAACCGCGAAGCCGAAGCTCGAAGGCTGCGCTTCGATCCGCTGCCAGTGCGCCGCGCCGTCGGTCGAGCGGAAGATCGCGCAGTGATGCTGCGCCCACAGCGCATCTGGATTTGCGGCGCATTGCACGACGCGGTGCGGGTCTTGCACGTTGGCATCGCCGCGCCGCTCCGGCGGCATGTAGTCGGCCTCCATGCCTTCGGCACTAACGCGCCAGGTCGCGCCGCCGTCGGCGGTTTGCCAGACGCCGCCACACGACACGCCGATCGTCACGTGCCGGCTGTCGCGCGGATCGACCATCACGGAATGGATGCCCGGCGCGTCGTAGCCGCCTCCGAACCATTCTCGGCGCTCCGGGCGATCCCACAGCGCCCGGTTGAGCAGCCATGTATCGCCGCCATCGTCGGAACGGAAGAGCCCGCCGGGAATCGTGCCGGCCCACAGGACGCCCGGCTCGTCCGGGCCGCCGGTTTCAAGCGACCAGATTTGCTGGAGCGTCCAGGGAGGAGCCGGCGGGCTGGGCACGGCCGCGCTCGCATTGTCCGCGCCGTCACCGGCATGCGTCTCGTCGGCAGGCTGCGGCGGGTAGACGGGGACCGCGCACTCTTCCCAATCCTCTATGCCCGCGCGCCGGCGATGCAGCTTCACGCCGAAGTGGCCGAGATTGAGCGCGGCATACAGCGAACCGTCGCGCGGATCAGGCAGCACCATGCTCACCGGCTCGCCGACGAAATACGGCTCACCGAGCGTCCAGCCGCCCTCGCCGTCGGCTTGCAGAACGAACAATCCCTTGCGGGTTGCAACAAGCAATCGATCGCTCATGTGGAGTGTCTCCTGTCGACCAGAGTTGGCGCTTTAGCGCTTACTCTGGTCCCATGCAAAGCTCGAGTAAGAGTGGAACCTTCTTATCCGCCCGACAACGCCTGTATGACGTAAACCCGGCTTTCCTCGCCGAGCGCATCGGACAGACGTTGTCGGTCGCGCACCGGCCGGCCGTCGACAAACACGGCGAGATGTCTTCGCAGTGAGCCCTGATCGTCAAGGATGTAGCCGCGCAGTCGAGGTTGCGCGGCGAAGACGGCCTTCAGTGCTTCGCCGAGCGTGCGCGCGTCGATCTCGCGCTCGGGCGTTGCGATATGCCGTTGAATCGAAGCAGCGAAGAAGATGTGCGCCATGGCGGGGTAGCCGAGCGGGAATGGCCTGTTCGTCGATTCTGCAGTTTAGACGATCCGCCGGGTGCTTCGGGGCATCGCCATACAACAGACGACAGGTTGCGCCTCCGAAGCGGCCGTTGCGGTGTCGCGAGTCCGAAAGTCGGCTCGGGGTCGCGTGCCGCCGAGCGCAGCCTTGCGAGGTTCAAGCTGCGCAGCCTAATACATGAGGCGGCACGCGGCCAACAGCCGCCCTTCCCATAGAACGCGCGAAGGCCGGCTTCCGCCTCGGACAGCGACGTTCAATTTCCGTGCGTGGCGATGCGCTAAACCCACGCATTTTTCGCTCGTCGCCACGGCGCAGCATCATTTCACATTGCCGAGCGCATCGAGCATCATTGACCAGATACAAACGTCTGCCGGTCGCCCGAACCGTTGCAGCCCGGGTCCTTAAATTTCGCGATCGATTTCGCGCAGCCTGCAAGCGTCATTACTGGCCGGTTGCGCTCTTCACCGCGCATTGCCCGACGATACTCTCCCCGTCACTGAATTTGAACGTGACGGGAACCGTCGAACCGACCGTCAGCGGCTTCTTTTCCTTCTCGAACATCACGTGATAGCCGCCCGGCGCGAATGCGAGTGTCCCGTTGGCCGGGACGGTCACCTTGTCGACCATGACCATCTTCGACGTGCTCCCGGTAGTCTGCGTCTGATGCAGCATGGACATCCCGAACGCATCGGTGCTAACACCTTCGAGATCGACGGGCTTGTCTCCCATGTTCATCAGCTTGAAGTAGCCTCCGGACGGCACGTCGCCCGGCATCGAGCGGATCCAGCAGTCGGACACCATCATGGCGCCCGACGAAGCGGCGAAAGCGGTTAGCGAAGCAGCCGCGAGCGGCAGCGCGATAGCCAGGCGGAAAAAGGGGTGGTGCATGGCATAACCTCCTGTTCTACGTTAAGGAAAATGTGATGGGCCGGTGAGACCTACGTCGCGGCACCGAGGCAAGGCTCGATCGTCATATCGGTCGCATGTCTACATGGTCGCTCCGCTATCCGCCCGTCGGCGACGTATGGCCCAGCACCGCAGCCAGCGCAAGTACGGCTAGCATGACGAGCGCTTCGACAGAGAGAACGCCGTCGAAGCGGCGTTGCGCGGCGGGGTAATCCGGATCGTTCCGCTCGGCAAGCACGAGCAGATCGGGCAGAATCGCCATCCGGTTCCAGCCGCCGAGCAATGTCGCCAGGACCACACATGCAAGCTTTGCGGCGAGCAACCGGCCCCAGTGTGTGCGCAGCAGCGGCGCGCTGGCCTGCGCCGTGTCCTGAACGGCGTTGTAGAAACCGGTGACGAGAACAAACACGAGCGCAGTCGTCGCCAGATGAGACAGCGCCGAGCAGAACGCAGCCCTCCGGCCGGGCGGACGGCCTGGTTCGCGTTCGAGCCGGCGCAGCAGGATCGCGGCGACGATGACACTGCCGGCCCAAAGCGCAGTCGCGGAAAGGTGGACGACGTGGATCGCCTCACGCCACGAGAAGTCGCCGGAGTCGGCCGCATGGCTCGCGGCTGCCTTGCCCGCGACCCACAGGACGAACCCCGCAGCAAAGAGCGCTGAGCCGCGCTCTTTCTTGAGGCCACTCAACGCCGCGAGCAGCGCGCCGGCAACGCCGATCGACCATGCCTTACCGAAGTGGGACTGCGTCAGTACTGGGGCGATAGCCGAACCAGCTTCACCGAGCGGCGAACCGCTCATGACTGCGGCCTGAAGCCAGAGGTACGCCAGGGCGGTGAGAGCGAGTGCGACTGACGCGACGGTCCGCCAGACTCGCGTCGTGTCTTGCCCAGGCAATCCGCTACGCGCGCCCAGCACGCCGCATGCAAGAGCGCCGGTAGCGACGGCAAACAGAATGTCCTGCATCGCGGCCAGTGCAATCTGGGCGACGACGAGCGGATCCACCGTTACTTCACCGTGAACGTGTAATGCCCCTGGGTGCGATGGCCGTCGTCGGCAACGGCGACCCACGAGACGGTATAGGCGCCCGGCACTAGGGGATTTAGCCCTACCGACATGTGCTTCCTGTTCGACGGGTCAACCGCAGCTTTGCCGCTCGTCACGGACTTGCCTCGCGAGTCGGTGACGGCGATCGAGCTGAAGGCGGGCTCCAGACCATCGTCGAAATCGATCGCCACGTCCTTCTGCGAGGTCGTGACGGTCGCACCGGCCCCCGGCGCCTCCTGGGTCGGGTAGGCGTGCGCCTGCGCGAGATTGCAGCCGGCGATCATCAGCGCGGCGATGGCCGCGCGTGCAATCGTGTGCAGTTTCATGAGAGGACTCCTTACACGTTAGAACAGCGGCTTGCCGAGCGTTTTCGGCGCAATATCGTCGAAGAAAAGATGGGCCTGTACCAGGATGCCCACATGCGAACCGCTCGCGCTGTTGATTGGTATCTGGGCTTCGACACCGAACTGGCCATAGCGGTTGATCCAGATGAACCCCGGATTGATCGTGCCAGTGGTTTGGCCCTGACTTCGCGATAGCGGAAACTCGACGATGGGAACAATGTTCGAGAGCGGCTGCGGCAAGCCGAAATCATGCACCTGCTGCTGCAGATAGGGCAGGCTGTACTGGACCGTGAAACCGTAGTCGAAAGAATTGGGCTGACCGGCCCCGGTGGTCAACGAAGGCCCAGCTTCGGCGGTAATGGCAACGGGTCGGAGATAGGCCAGTGAGTCAGGCAGATCGCCCATACCCTTGCCCACGTAGATCGTCGGCGAGATGGTCGAAAAGCTGTCCGCAATCGCGTGGCTGCCGGTTCCACCCAATTCCGCATGCACCCCGACTGAAGTCATGAATTCGTGCGGGGCGTTCACATACAGCAGATACTTCAGGCCGACTCCAAAGTTATCGAACCCGTGCGCAGTCGGATTGTTCTGCATCACGTAAGCGCCGTCGACGGACAGGGCAAGCCTTGACGTGATCAGCTTGTCGTACTCGAAGCTGAACGTATTGATGCTTTGATCGCCGTTGTCTCCAGGAACACGCTGATGCCCGTATTCGAAGTTAGCTTCATCGCCGACACCTGGATCATCGACAGCCAACGTTGACGGAAAGACGCGGTCGCCCGCGATGGCATGGGCAGCGGCTGGCGATGAGGCGAGCAGGAGCGCAGTTGCAGCGAACGAGATCGATGCCGTGGCGAAGAAGGGTTTGCCATGGCGCAAGGTATTGGCATTCATGTTTCATCCATTGATTGAGGTCGTCATTGCGCCGCCGCGAGTCTGTGAAGAGACACGACGACGCCTGGCGATGCGTTCGTGCACGGCATCGCCATCAGGGCTCAATTCAGGATGAAACGGGGGGCGCGCGCGGCTGGGCGGATGCCAGCGGTTCGACGCGACGGATGCTCTCGAACCGCGTCGCAATGCGATGCTGGATGGCCCAGACCGTGACCGCAAATTCAGGCTGGACGCTCGGCAGTACGGGCGTGTGCGCAATCAGGTTGCAGTAGCCGCAAGCATGCCAGTGAGCAGCCAGCGAGTGGGAGGTGTCCTCGTTGCCCGGCGGATTGCCTGGAGTCGAATGTGCGGAGCAGAGCGAGGCTGAAGGAAGCCCAGCCTCGTTGCGGTCAGCCAGTGCGTGCGAAACCGTCGGCGCGAGCGTTGCCATCAGGATTGCCAGCAATCCCAGATAGGAGCCCAATTTCCGGCAGAAGCAGCTCAGCATAAGGCCGACGATTCGATATTGGTCTGGTGAAGGTGAATGCGGCGCATTATGCCATGTGTTACTTGCAGGCATCGACCTATGACAGCTTGCCGCGTCAGACACGGCGACCCCAGGTACGCAGATGTAGCCTTGGCTGAGGCGCTTGGGTCCAAAGGCTCTTGCGATCGGTGTCGTGCTTCTGGACTGGAACCACGCACAGGCCGGCGCGGCTCTCGGTTACCGAGTTATCGCTAGTGCGCGGAACCGGTTTCCTGAATGACCGGACCCCGCTTGGCAACGGACGGCTGTCAGCCCCAAAGTCGAAGGTCTCTTTGGGGTCGACAACAGCCGAGCGCATCGGGTGGTAGCCGGCCCATCTCCAGCCATTCGCTCGCGTGCGCCCGCACCTGCTATTTGCTGATGGGTCTTCGGCTGGCTCGACTGAGCAAAACCGCCACAGCGACGGCGCCAGCCGCGGCGACCACGAAAGCTTCAACGAACGATTTCATGAGCCGTGGGAGCAAGGTGGCCGACATGCATCGGCGTCGGCAGCCTCACCAAAACTGAGCCAGCTTCAAACCACCTCAGTGGGCAAAGCAGATCTTTACTTCTCCCGATCGACCGCTCAAACCGACTCCCGCAGCACCAACTGATGCTGCAGGATGCGCGACGCTGGGCGTTGGCCGTCGAGCAGCGCCAGCAGCATTTCGGCCGCCGCGGCGCCCAGCTCGACCATGGGCTGGGCCACGGTCGTCAGCCCCGGCTCGAAGATGCCAGCGATGGGCACATCGTCGAAGCCCATTACCGCCACGTCGTGCGGCACCCGCCGGCCGGCTTTGCTAAAGCCCTTGATCGCGCCGATGGCCAACGTGTCCGACACGGCGAACACGGCGCTCGGTGGATCCACCACCGCCAGCAGCTTTGCCGCCGCCTGGCTTCCGGCGGCGTAACTATTGTCGCCAGTAACGCAGACAAGCTCGGGCGCAGGCGCGAGACCGGCGCGCAGTAGTGCCGCGTGATAGCCCTCGCGGCGCTGACGCGCATACAGGAAGCGCTCATCGCTGGTGATGAAGCCGATGCGCCGGTGGCCCTTGTTGATGAGGTACTGCACGGCATCCGTACCGGCCTGGCGGTGGTCGATGCTGACATAAGGCACGTCACTACCGGGCAAGAATTCCGAGCAATTGACCCATGGCTTGCCGTTCGCCGCCTCGCGCCGGGCTGCCGGGTCGGACATGGGCACGAGATTGATGACGCCGTCGCTCAGACTGCCGGCCAGCGTCGGCAGCGAGGCGTCCGCCGTGCCAGTCCAGGCTTCCAGGTCCGCCGGAAGCAGCGTGTAACCGGCCTGGCGACTGACCGCGCCGGCCCCGCGCACGATCTCGGCGTAGTAGGGGTTGGCGAAATCCGGCATGAGCATCAGCAGAATGCGACTCTGACCGGTACTCAGGCTGCGGCCGAACGGATTGGCCCGGTAGTTCAGTGCCCGTACGGCTGCCTCGACCCGCTCACGCGTGGCCGCCGCCACGGCCTTCGTCCCGTTGAGCACACGCGACACCGTGGCAATGGAAACGCCAGCCTCGCGGGCAACGGCTTCGATGGAGGGTTTGCTTCGCATTGGTTCGTTCAGGCAGCGGCGCGTTTGTCGCCCGCAGGAAGGTAATAATTTTAGCATCACGGGAAAAGGTTTTCCCCTCATGCGTCATCGAACCTCGAAACTGAGCGGGGATTCAGACTCGGCTTGCGGGAATCCATGGTGTTGCTGCAAACCGCAGCGTTATGCAATCTGCTTATCCGAAGCTCATCGCGTACTCCTGTTTGTGCCGGCCCCTGCTGCATAGGGTAAAGCACCTGTTCCAGGTAAACGGGAAAGCGCTTACCTTTTGACTTGCGCCCAGCTCCGTAGGCCATCCGTGCCGCATCCACCTTGACTCTTTGATTGACGACCATGAATCAAGCCTTGCCCATTTCCATCCAGATTTACAGCCTGCGTAATGCGGGCGAACTCGACCGGCAGTTCGACATTGCCGCCCAGGCCGGATTTCGCCAGGTGGAGCTGATCGGGTCCTTGCTCGAAAATGCGGCCGACACCCGGAACAAGCTTCAGGCGCGCGGCCTGAGCGCCTCCTCCAGCCACCTCAGCATGGCCATGCTGCGTGAGCGTTTGCACGAAGTGAGCGCGGCGTGCGAGACCCTCGGTATCACCCAGTTGGTCATGCCCGCGGTGCCGCCCGCCGAGCGCGACAGTGACGCCGCATACTGGCGGGCGCTCGGCAACGAGTTGGGCAGCCTCGCCCATCGGCTAGCCGCTCAGGGCATCGCCCTCGCTTACCACAACCATGATTGGGAACTCAGCGCCAAGGAGAACGGCGCAACGGCGCTGGAACTGCTGTTCGAGTCCGCCGGGGCAAGCCCGCTCGGCTGGCAAGTGGATGTAGCCTGGCTCGTGCGCGGCGGCGCCGATCCTCTGCCATGGCTTCGTCGTTATACGGGCCGCGTGGTCTCGGCCCATGCGAAAGACCTCGCGCCCGCGGGTGAAAAACTGGACGAGGACGGCTGGGCCGACGTCGGTCACGGCGTCATGGATTGGCCCACGCTGGCCGCCGCCTGCCGCGAAGCGGGCGCGCGTTTCCTCGCCGCCGAGCACGACAATCCCAGCGACGGCGAACGCTTCGCCCGCAATGCCTTTGCCTATCTGCACCAGCTCGGAGCCTGATCCATGAAACCTGTCTTCGTCGGCATCATCGGTTGCGGCAACATCAGCGATGCCTATTTCACCGGCGCGGCGAATTCGGAATTCGTCCGCATCAAGGCCTGCGCCGACTTGCGTCCGGAGGCCGCCCGAGCCAAGGCCGCGCAGCACGGCGTTGCCGCGATGACGGTGGATGCGCTGCTGGCCGACCCCGACATCGAAATCGTCATCAACCTTACGGTGCCGCACGCGCATATGCCGGTAAGCCTGCAGATTCTGGAGGCGGGCAAGCACGTCTACCTCGAAAAGCCCCTGGGTACCGAGTTCGCGTCCGCACGCGCGATGCTGGCGCGAGCCGAGGCTTCGGGATTACGCGTGGGCTGCGCGCCGGACACCTTCTTCGGCGCGGCCCATCAGGCGTGCCGCGCGGCGCTCGATGCGGGCCGCATTGGGCGTGCCATTGGCGGGGCCGTGGCCGTGTTGTCCCGCGGCATGGAGTCCTGGCATCCCAATCCTGAGTTTTTTTTCAAGCCTGGCGGGGGCCCGATTCACGACATGGGCCCGTATTACGTGACGCAGTTGGTCAACCTGCTTGGGCCGGTGGCACGCGTGTCTGCTTGCGCCACCATCGGTTTTCCCCAGCGCATCGTCTCCAGTGAGCCGCTGAGGGGCCAGGTCATCGAGGTCGAGGTGCCCACCACGGTCAACGGTATCCTGCATTTTGAGGGTGGGGCCAACGTGGTGATGAGCGCCTCCTGGGACGTGTGGGCCCATCAGCGTGCGCCTATCGAGATCTATGGCACGGAAGGTAGCCTGTTGGGCGTCGATCCCAATTTCTTTGGCGGGAGTCCGCGCGTGGCTGAACGTGATAGCGGCTTTAAGCCGCTCGACACACAGGTCCATGCTTTTGGCGTCGACAACTTCACGTTGAGGAGTGGTGCGCGGGTGGCCAATTACCGCGCTGTGGGCGTGCTGGACATGGCCATGGCGTTGCGTCGAGGTCGGCCGCATCGCGCGAGCGGCGAACTGGCGTTACACGTGCTGGAGGTGCTGGATGCCTTCGAACGCTCGTCGCGCGAGGGGCGGCACATCGATATCGAGACCGTCGTGCAGCGACCCGTCGTCGTGCCATTGGGTCGAGGCGAAGAGGTGTTTCTCGCCGACTGACTCACCTGACTTCCAGAGTGATCAAGCCGGTTGCGACGTGATCCGACTGCGACCATCAGATCACGCCCCGGCTGATACAGCTCGCGCGACTCTCCTCGCCGCCGACTATCCACGACCGGGCACAGCCGCGCCGTCGCCGTTGCTCGCCGTCGCCGCGTCGCGCGTCTCGGGCATCGCCGCCCACACCAGCAGCACCGCGAGCGCACCGGCCGCCGCGAGGCAGAAGAAGCTCACCGTGTTGCCGAAACGATCGGCGACGAAGCCCGCCGCCGTCGTGCTCAACGTCGCGCCGATGCCGGCCGCGAGCCCGAACAGGCCGATACACAGGTTGTAGCGGCCCTTGTCGCCGGCGACGTCGGCGGCGATCAGCGGCAGCATCACGCCGAACACCGCGGCGCTCAAGCCGTCGAGCATCTGCACCGGCACGAGCAGATAGGGGCTGCTGATGCCCGCGAACAGCAGCGCGCGGATCGGCAACGCGGAGAAGCCGAGCAGCAGAATCGGCCGGCGGCCCCAGCGTTCGGCCGAGCGCCCGACCCACGGCGACATCATCGCGACGATAGCCTGCGGCACGATGATGCATGCCGCGATCACGAGCTGCACGTTGTCTCCCATGCCGGCCGTCACTTCGCCGGCGGCCAGGTTCAGCATCGCCGCGTTCGACAGATGGAACAGCACGATGCACGCGGCGAACAGCAGCATGCGCTTGTCGCGCAGCAGCTCGCGCAGGCTTTCGCGCCGCTCGAGCTGCTCGGGGGTGGGCGCCGCTTGCGGCAGCTCGATCGTGTCGGTGCGCTGGATCATCGCGAGCGCGATCAGCGCGGGAACCGCGAGGCCCGCGGTCAGGACGAACACCGCGCGCGGGGAGTAGTACTCGCCGAACAGTCCCATCAGACCGGCCGCGACCGCGCTGCCGATCGACGCCCAGCGCGCATTGCGGCCGAGCCGGTCGCCGAGATTCGCGCGACCCACCAGCGCGAACGAGATCGCCGCGAGCGCCGGCGTCAGCATGCAGCTCGCGAAGCCGTGGAACACCTCGGCGGCGATCACCGGCAGCACGGTCGGGCTGATCGCGAGCAGCATCGCGCTGAGGATGATCGCGCCGATCGCCCACGCGGCCGCCGCTTTCTTGTTGCGCAACGCGTCGACCGCGGCGCCGCCGGGCACCTGGCTGACCATCGCGCTGATCGTGCCGACCGACAGCACCATGCCGATCTCGCCCTGGGTCCACTTGTGCGATGCGAGGTAGGACGCGATGAACGGCCCGAAGCCCGTCTGCACGTTGGCGACGAAGAAGTTGAGCCAATCGAGCGCGCGCAGACTTCGCGCCGTGACCATAGTACGGACCGTCATCGGACCGCCCGTGCGTTGGAAACCGCGACGGCCGACGATGCGGCCGGCGGCGCCGAGGCCGCCGGCGCGGCGCTGGCGGCAGGCTGCGCGGGCGGCGCCGGCGACACCGCGCGAATCGGCTTGTCGCTCGCGTAGAGCGGCGTCGCGTTGATCTGCGCGTCGCTCAGATCGATCTGCGGATGCAGTTCCTTGTCGCGCGTGACGAAGCGCAGCGCCGACCAGTTCGCGGCGATCGTGCGCCGGTCGGGGCTGACCATGCCGCCGACGTCGAGGACGATCGCCTGCGGCTGCGCGTTGCCGTCGATCAGCACGTCGACCACACGGCCCACCTTGGCGCCGTTCGCGCGCTCGACGGTCGCATCGAGCAGCGGCAGTTCCAGCGGGTTCGATTTGTTCGCGGTGCTCGGCACGGCCGTCGGGTTCAGCGTGATCGGCGCCCCCTTCGCGGTCGGCGTGAAGTGGAACGCGCCCCACGGGAAGTTCACCTTGCGGTCGCCGACGCCGAGGAAGCCCTGCAGATTGACGACCATCTCGCGCGGCTTGCCGGCTGCGTCGGCGATCATGTCGACCGCGCGGCCGACCACCTTGCCGTCGGGCTTCTGCACCTGGCTGTCGAGCAGCGCGCGCGCGTCGCTGCGCTCGATCGTGCGCAGCACGATCAGCGGCGGCGGCGGCGGGGGAGGCGGCGGAGCCGGCACGACAACGGGCGGCGGCGGTTCGACCTTGTGCGGCTTCACGACCGGCTTCTTCGGTTTCTTCGGCTCCTCGGGCCCCTCGTTCGCCTCGCTCTCGACCGGCTCGGGCGCGGACGCGGCGAGCGGCGCGCTTGCCGGCTCGACCGGCATCACCGTCGCATCGACGATCGGCGCCTGCTGCGTACCCCACAGCAGGCTGCTGCAGCCGGACAGCGCGGCGAACGCGAACAGCGCGGCCACGGTGCACAGCCAGCGCAACAGTCGAAGCACATCGAGCGAATCAGGCGAATCGAGCGGGCGAAGCGATCCAAGCGGTCCAAACGGGACAATCGGCAGGCGCCCGGCGGGGCGCGGAAAACCGCCAGTCATCAGGAAAAACTCCACGGGCAGGTGCGGACCGGCGCGATGAGCCGCCGCGGTTGGATGGGATACGGCCCAGAGTTTAACCTGCGCTGCCGCGCGGGCAGCCTTTCGCCGGTTGCGTTGCAGGCGGTTTCGCCGATGCGCTGGCGGTATAGCGCTGCACGCCGCGTGCCTGGAACGCGATCGCCGGGGTGGGTTCGGCGCGTTTCGCGGCTGCCCGTATGCCGTAGGTGTATACGCGCGCAGCGCTCGCGCGAGCGACCGTCGCGCAAAAGATATAAGTCGCGCGACATGTCCGGCATGCCATTCATGCGATTGGACACATAGTTCGCTTCACCTACATTTCGACTCAGAAAAGCGTTACCCACACCAAGCAATCCACGAGACGAACCTGATGACGGCCGCTTTAGCGGCCGTTTCAGCGCGCTGATAAAGGAGGCACTCATCATGATGGAACCCCAGGCCCTCGCGAATGCCGACGTCGCGAGCGAATCCCTCGACACCGAATCATTCCGCGGTAAGGGCTTTCTCGACCGCTACTTCGACATTTCCGCGCGCGGCAGCACGCAGCGCCAGGAGATCGTCGCCGGCATCACGACCTTCCTCGCGATGGTCTACTCCGTGTTCGTCGTGCCCGGCATGTTCGGCAAGGCGGGCTTCGATACCAGCGCGGTGTTCGTCGCCGTGTGTCTGACCACGGCGTTCGGCTCGCTCCTGATGGGCGTGTGGGCGCGTCTGCCGATCGCGATCGGCTGCGCGATCTCGCTCACCGCGTTCACCGCGTTCGGCCTCGTGCTCGGCAAGGGCCTGCATCCAACCGTTGCGCTCGGCGCGGTGTTCCTGATGGGCGTCGTGTTCACGACGATTTCGGTGACCGGCGTGCGCTCGTGGATTTTGCGCAACCTGCCTGTCGGCATCGCGCACGGCACCGGGATCGGCATCGGCCTGTTCCTGCTGCTGATCGCCGCGAACGACGTCGGGCTCGTGGTCAAGAATCCGGGCGCGGGGCTGCCGGTGTCGCTCGGCAATATTGCGGCGTTGCCGGCGCTGATGTCGGTCGCCGGACTCGCCGCGATCGTCGGGCTCGTGCGGCGGCGCGTGCCGGGGTCGATCCTGATCGTGATCGTCGCGATCTCGGCGATCGGGCTCGCGATCGATCCCGCCGTAGCGTTTCACGGCATCTTCGCGGTGCCGTCGTTGAGCGCGCCGGGGCATGCGTCGCTGATCGGCTCGATGGACGTGAAGGGCGCGCTGTCGATGGCGGTGCTGCCGAGCGTGCTCGCGCTCGTGATGACCGCCGTGTTCGACGCGACCGGCACGATCCGCGCGGTCGCGGGCCAGGCGGGGCAGCTCGACGAAAACGGCCGCATCATCAACGGCGGCCGCGCGCTGACCGCCGATTCGCTGAGCTCGATCTTCTCGGGCCTGCTCGGCGGCGCGCCGGCGGCCGCGTATATCGAGTCGACGGTCGGCGTCGCGGCGGGCGCGAAGACGGGGATGGCGGCGGCGGTCGTCGGTCTGCTGTTTCTCGTCGTGATGTTCTTCTCGCCGCTCGCCGCGCTGGTGCCTTCGTATGCGACCGCGCCCGCGCTGATGTACGTGGGGCTGCTGATGCTGTCGAACGTCAGCAAGCTGCATATGGACGACATGGTCGACGCGATGGCGGGGCTCGTGTGCGCGGTGTTCATCGTGCTGACCGCGAACATCGTGACCGGCATCATGCTCGGCTTCGCGACGCTCGTGATCGGACGCGTCGTCAGCGGCGAGTATCGCAAGCTCAATGTCGGGACCGTGGCGATCGCAGTCGTGCTGGTCGGGTTTTATGTCGGCGGCTGGGCGATCTGAGTTTCGTGGCGGCTCCTTGACTTTCACGTCAGCGTCTCTAAACCTTAAGCTTGAGGTCAAGCCCTGCATCCGCAGGAAAGGAGACGCAGATGGAACCGCAACATCGCATCGGCAGCCAGGAAGAGTGGCTTGCCGCGAGCCGCGCGCTGCTCGCCGACGAAAAAGCGCATATGCGCGCCGGCGACGAACTCGCGCGCAAGCGCCGCGAATTGCCGTGGGTCAAGGTCGACAAGGTTTATACGTTCGATACGCCGGAAGGCCGCAAGACGCTCGCAGAGCTGTTCGACGGCCGCAGCCAGCTGATCGTTTATCACTTCATGCTGGGCCCGGACTGGGAAGAGGGGTGCGTCGGCTGCTCGTTTTTGTCGGACCATATGAGCGGCATTCTCACGCATCTGGTCCATCACGACGTCAGCTATGTGACGGTATCGCACGCGCCGCTCGAGAAGATCGACGCGTTCAAACGGCGCATGGGGTGGACCTTTCCGTGGGTGTCGTCGAGCGGCAGCGATTTCAATTTCGACTACCACGTGTCGTTCACGCCGGAGCAGCTGGCGAGTAAAAAGGCGTTCTACAACTTCACCGAGCAGGACGTCGGCATCGACGAACAGCACGGCCACAGCGTGTTCTACAAGGACGCAAACGGCGACGTGTATCACACGTACTCATGCTACGCACGCGGCGACGAGCGCTTCGTGAACATCTACGCGCTTCTGGACATCGCGCCGAAAGGCCGCAACGAGAACAGTAATCTGACCGACTGGGTCAGACATCACGACCGCTACGACGACCACGCGCGCGCGGCTTGCCCGGCGTGCGGATCGTACACGGTGTGAAGCGGTGAAGTGGTGAAGCGGTGAAGCGGGTCGACGAAGGGGGCGAGGGGCGCGCGCCGCGCTAGCTGGCGCGGCGCCTCTGTGCTGCACGAGCGCTGCATCAGCTCGCTACAGCGCCATCTCGAAGGCGGGTCTGAGGAACATTTCCATCGCCATCACGATGAGGCTCATCGCCGCGGCCGCGAGCGTCAGCACGCCGTATTCGTCGTAACGCGTGTCGTACAGACACGCGACGACGAACAGAATCGCCATCAGGTTAGTCAGCCAGTCGAAGTTCAGCGCGAAGCTCATCGGTCGAATCGGGGCGTGTGCGCGACGGTGGAATCGCACCGTCAGGTGCCCGCGATTTTATCGAAAGGAGCTTACGGATTCGCAACGACCGCGCTTACATAGCTTACGTCGCGCGGCGCGCAAAGCCGCGTCAAACGGTGCTTTGCGGCCCCGTCATGTCGCGTTCGATCCATTCGATCACCGACCTGCGCCGCGGTTGCCAGCCGAGCAGTTTGCGCGCGCGTTCGCCGCGCACGCGGCTGTTCGAGCCAAGACCGTACGAGGCCATTTCGTAGCCCCATTCCTGTTTCGCGTCTTCGAGCGGCCAGTCCTGCGGCGCGCCGAGCTTCATCGCGCGTGCGATCGCGGCGCTCATGTCGCGGAACGACGCTTCGCCGCTTTCGACGAAATAGAACGTGCCGGCAGGGGTTTTATCGAGTGCGAGGCGATACAGCTCGGCGACGTCGTCGATATGCACGTTCGACCAGACGTTGCCGCCGCTGCCCACATGACGCACGACGCCGCTTTTCTGCGCCTGGCGCACGAGTCGCGGCAACTGCACGCTCGCGCTGCCGGCCACCGCGCCGTGACCGTAAATCAGCGTGTTGCACAGCACGGCCGAGCGCACGTTGCGTTGCGCGGCGTCGAGCACCGTTTGATCGATCGCGACGCGCGCGGCCTTGTCGGCGGTCGGGGTGGGCAGCGCGTCTTCGTGATAGATGCGTGCTTCACCCGCTTCGCCGCCCGACGCATCGCCGACGATGCTCGACCCGCTGGTGTGCAGGAACACCTTGCCCGAACCGGCGAGTCCGTCGATCAGCGCGCGTACCGCGCCTTCGTGATCGCTGCTCGCGGCGTTGATCACCGCGTCGGCCGCTTGCGCTTCGGCGATCAGCAACGCGCGGTCGTCGAGCGTGCCGAGCACGGGCTCGATGCCGAGCCGCTGCAACTCGCCGCTGTGTTCGGGTTTGCGAATCAGCCCGCGCACCTGATGGCCGGCGCGCGCCAGATGCGCCGCGATCGAGCCGCCGATAAAACCGCTTGCGCCAGTAACGAAAATCTTCAAGACGTTCTCCTGAGGGAAATGCCACGACCGCAATCTCTTGCATGGGATCGGAGTAAGCGCTAAAGCGCCAACTCCGATCGACAGGCACGCAGTATCGCTCGCGCGGATTCTCGCAAAAAGCGTGTTAGTCTCAAATCAATCTTGATCTGAAATCAACAATGAAAACCTCCACCGACGAATTGCTGGTGTTCGTCACCGTGATCGACAGCGGCTCGATTACCGCGGCGGCCGAGAAGCTGGGGCAGACCGTCTCCGGCGTGAGCCGCGCGCTCACGCGCCTCGAGCGGAAGCTCGACACCGCGCTCGTGCGGCGCACGACACGGCGTCTGCATCTGACCGAGGAAGGCGACGCGTTCCTGCGGCGCGCCCGCGCGATCCTCGACGCGCTCGAAGAGGCCGAGGAGTCGGTCGCGCGCGGGCGGCAACGGCCGTCGGGGCGCTTGCGCGTCGATGCGGCGTCGCCGTTCATGCTGCATTGCGTGGCGCCGCATATGACCGCGTTTTCGGCGCTGTATCCGGAGATCCGGCTCGAATTGACCAGCAACGAGCGGATCGTCGATCTGCTCGAACAGAAGGTCGACATCGCGATTCGCATCGGCGCGCTGCAGGATTCGACGCTGCATGCGCGCGCGCTCGGCGAGAGCAGGCTGCGCGTGCTCGCGAGCCCGGCGTATCTGGCCGAGCACGGCGAGCCGACCACGCTCGACGCGCTGCACGCGCATCGGCTGATCGGCTTTACGGCGCCGGAGCATTTGAATCGCTGGCCGTTGCGCGAAGGGGGCAGGGGAACGAAGCGCGCCAAGGGGCAGCGCGACGAAGCCGCGCTGCTGAAGATCGAACCGTCGATCACCGCATCGAGCGGCGAAACCTTGCGGCAACTGGCGCTGTCCGGCTGGGGCGTCGCCTGTCTGGCCGACTTCATGACCGCCGGCGACGTGCGCGAAAACCGCCTCGTGCCGATTCTCGGCAACCTGCTCGTCGATGAACGGCAGCCGGTGCATGCGGTGTACTACCAGAGCGCATCGCTCGCGGGGCGCGTGCAGTGCTTTCTGGATTTCATCGTGGCGCGGGTCAAGCTCTGATCCGCGTCGCGGAGCCTTCTGTCCTATAACCCAGATATCGGCGGAGCCGGCGTGTTCGGCTTCCCGCCAGCGAAAGCGCGCCAATTTTGGCCAGATGGCGACCCGCGCCGCGAAGGTGTATATACAACTGTGGGCTAAATCACGGCGGCCACGCCGACCCATGCGTCCAGCACACGCCGCCTACGACCTGCCGCCAAACCTGCCGCGCTCCCGCCGAGCCACGTGCCAAATAATGGAAATCACCAGGCACGAAATCTCGAAAAACAAGTTGTATATACAAGGCCCGCCGGCTAGACTTATTTGAACTTGTATAGACAGGACGACAACCATGATTCTGAAGCCCGGCTACCTGAGCCTCCCGCAACTGCGCCAGATCGCGCGTGAGCAGGTCACCCTGCAACTCGATCCCGCAAGCCACGCCGCCATCGACGCGTGCGCGCAGGCCGTCGCCGACATCACCGCCAGGGGCGAGCCGGCTTATGGCATCAATACCGGCTTCGGCCGCCTCGCCAGCACGCACATTCCGCGCGATCAGCTCGAACTGCTGCAACGCAATCTGGTGCTGTCGCACGCGGTCGGCGTCGGCGAGCCGATGTCGCGCCCGGTCGTGCGTCTGTTGATCGCGCTGAAGCTGTCGAGCCTCGGCCGCGGCCACTCGGGCATCCGCCGCGAAGTGATGGAGGCGCTGATCGCGCTGTTCAACGCCGACGTGCTGCCGGTGATCCCGGTGAAGGGCTCGGTCGGCGCATCGGGCGACCTCGCGCCGCTCGCGCATATGTCGGCGACCCTGCTCGGCGTCGGCGAAGTGTTCGCGAAGGGCGAGCGCATGCCGGCCACCGAAGGCCTCGCGCTCGTCGGTCTGAAGCCGCTGACGCTGCAGGCGAAGGAGGGTCTCGCGCTGCTGAACGGCACCCAGGCTTCGACCGCGCTCGCGCTGTACAACATGTTCGCGATCGAAGACCTGTACCGCACGGCGCTCGTGGCCGGCGCGCTGTCGGTGGATGCGGCGATGGGCTCGGTCAAGCCGTTCGACGCGCGCATCCACGAACTGCGCGGCCATCGAGGCCAGATCGACGCGGCCGCGGCTTATCGCTCGCTGCTGCAAGGCTCGGCGATCAACGTGTCGCACGCCGATTGCGACAAGGTGCAGGACCCGTACAGCCTGCGCTGCCAGCCGCAGGTGATGGGCGCGTGTCTGGACCAGATGCGTCAGGCCGCCGAAACGCTGCTGATGGAAGCGAACGCGGTCTCCGACAATCCGCTGATTTTCCCGGACACCGGCGAAGTGCTGTCGGGCGGCAACTTCCACGCCGAGCCGGTCGCGTTCGCGGCCGACAACCTGGCGCTCGCCGTGGCGGAAATCGGCGCGCTCGCCGAACGCCGCATCGCACTGCTGATCGACGCGACGCTGTCGGGCCTGCCGCCGTTCCTCGTCAAGGATGGCGGCGTGAACTCCGGCTTCATGATTGCGCACGTGACGGCCGCCGCGCTCGCGTCGGAAAACAAGACGCTCGCGCATCCGGCTTCGGTCGATTCGCTGCCTACGTCCGCGAACCAGGAAGACCACGTGTCGATGGCGACGTTCGCCGCGCGCAAGCTCGGCGATATCGCCGACAACACCGCGAACATCCTGTCGATCGAACTGCTCGCTGCCGCCCAGGGCGTCGATCTGCGCGCGCCGCACAAGACCAGCCCGAGCCTGCAGAAGGTGATGGACCTCGTGCGCAAGGACGTCGCGCACTACGAGCTCGATCACTACTTCGCGCCGGATATCGCGGCGGTCACGAAGCTCGTGCAGGCCGGCGCGGTCGCGAAGCTGAGCCCGTTCTCGTTCGCGTCGGAACAATGAGTCGTCGAGAGCGCGGATCACACCCATGAACGCACCCGCTTATCAGGGCATCAAGGACTTCATCCTCGCGCGCATTCATGCGGGCGAGTGGGCCGAAGGCGACCAGGTGCCCTCCGAAAACGAGCTTGCGCGCGAGTTCAGCGTCGCACGCATGACGGTCAACCGCGCGTTGCGCGAGTTGACCTCGGAGCAGGTGCTGACACGTGTACAAGGCTCGGGCACTTTCGTCGCCCGTCCCAAGTACGAGTCGACCCTGGTGGCGATCCGCAGCATCTCCGATGAAATCGTTGCGCGCGGTCATCGCTATCAGGCGAGGGTGCTGAACATCGGCGCCAGCATCGCCGATGCGGCGCTCGCCGAAGAGATGCAGGTGAGCGCGGGCAGCCCCGTGTTTCATTCGCGCCTGCTGCATTTCGAAAACGAGGAGCCGGTGCAGCTCGAGGAACGCTCGGTCAATCCGGCCGTCGCACCCGAATACGCGCTGCAGGACTTCACGAACACCACGCCCAACCAGTACCTCGTGCGCGTCGCGCCGCTGCAGCGCGTCGAGTACCGCATCGAGGCGCTCGCCGCCGACGAGATCACGCGCGAGCTGTTGAACATGAGTGAACGCGAACCGTGTCTGGTGCTGCACCGGCGCACGTGGTCGCAAGGCGAGGTCGCCTCGATCGCGAATCTGTGGCATCCGGGCACCCGTTACCGCTTCACCGGGCATTTCTGAATTCGCTTTTTCGTCTTCGCCGAATCTTTATCGAACCTCTTCACGCATGATTAGGGACACCATGAACAATCCGAAACACGTCGATCCGCGTCTCGATCCGACTCGCACGATCCGCGCACCGCGCGGCGCGGAAAAGACCTGCAAGACCTGGATCGCGGAAGCCGCGTACCGGATGATCCAGAATAATCTGGACCCCGAAGTCGCCGAGCACCCGCACGCGCTCGTCGTGTACGGCGGCATTGGCCGCGCCGCGCGCAACTGGGATTGCTTCGATCAGATCCTCGCGTCGCTGAAGGACCTGAACGAAGACGAAACGCTGCTGATTCAGTCGGGCAAGCCGGTCGGTGTGTTCCGCACCCATGCGGACGCGCCGCGCGTGCTGCTCGCGAACTCGAACCTCGTGCCGCACTGGGCGACGTGGGAACACTTTCACGAACTCGACCGCAAGGGCCTGATGATGTACGGCCAGATGACCGCGGGCAGCTGGATCTACATCGGCAGCCAGGGCATCGTCCAGGGCACCTACGAGACCTTCTTCGCGGTCGCGAACCAGCACTTCAACGGTGACCCGAAGGGCCGCTGGATTCTGACCGGCGGTCTCGGCGGCATGGGCGGCGCGCAGCCGCTCGCGGCGACGATGGCGGGCTTCTCGATGATCGCGGTCGAATGCGACGAGACGCGCATCGACTTCCGTCTGAAGACGCGCTACGTCGACAAGAAGGCGAAGACGCTCGACGAGGCGCTCGCGATGCTCGACGAAGCGAAGCGCGCCGGCAAGCCGATCTCGGTTGGCCTGCTCGGCAATGCCGCCGACGTGTTCGCCGAGTGCGTCGCGCGCGGCATCACGCCGGACTGCGTGACCGACCAGACGAGCGCGCACGATCCGATTCACGGCTACCTGCCACAGGGCTGGACGGTCGGAGACTGGCGCGAGCGCATGAAGACCGCGCCGGAAAGCATCGTCACGCCGGCCAAGCAGTCGATGGCCAGCCAGGTGCAGGCGATGCTGACGCTGCAGGAACGCGGCGCGGCAACGCTCGACTACGGCAACAACATTCGCCAGATGGCGCTCGAAATGGGCGTGGAAAACGCGTTCGATTTCCCGGGCTTCGTGCCGGCGTATATCCGGCCGCTGTTTTGCGAAGGCAAGGGCCCGTTCCGCTGGGTCGCGCTGTCGGGCGATCCCGAGGACATCTACAAGACCGATGCGAAGGTGAAGGAACTGATCCCCGACGATCCGCATCTGCACAACTGGCTCGACATGGCGCGCGAACGCATCGCGTTCCAGGGTCTGCCGGCGCGGATCTGCTGGGTCGGCGTGAAGGATCGCTATCGTCTCGGCCAGGCGTTCAACGAAATGGTCAGGAACGGCGAGCTGAAGGCGCCGATCGTGATCGGCCGCGATCACCTCGATACCGGTTCGGTCGCGAGCCCGAACCGCGAAACCGAATCGATGAAGGACGGCTCGGACGCGGTCAGCGACTGGCCGTTGCTGAACGCGCTGCTGAACACGGCGGGCGGTGCGTCGTGGGTGTCGTTGCATCACGGCGGCGGCGTCGGCATGGGCTTCTCGCAGCATGCGGGCGTCGTGATCGTCGCGGACGGCACGCAAGCCGCGCACCAGCGCCTCGGCCGCGTGCTGTTGAACGATCCGGCCACCGGCGTGATGCGTCACGCGGATGCGGGCTACGAACTCGCGCAGCAGACGGCGCGCGAGGCCGGTCTCAATCTGCCGATGCTGGGCCGCTGATCGTGACCATGGCCAACCACGCGGGCGGCATGGCAGGCGTCACGCTGATTCGCGGCGCCGACCTCGTGGCGACGCCGTGGAAAAACGGCGGCGGGCTCACGCGTGAGGTCGCGGCATTTCCGTCGCCAGGCCGCGGCCAGGGCGCGGCGAGCGCCGACTTCGTGTGGCGCGTGAGCGTCGCCGACGTTGCGCAGGCGGGACCGTTCTCGCGCTTCGACGGCGTCGACCGGACGCTGGTGTTGCTGTCTGGCGCGGGCATGCTGCTCGATGAGCTGGGCGACGCGGGCGTCGCCTCGACGCATGTGTTGCGGCAGCCGCTCGACATCGCGCGCTTCGATGGCGCGACGCGCATCGACGCGCGGCTCGTCGACGGGGCCACGCGCGACTTCAACCTGATGGTGCGGCGCGACGTGGCGCAGGGCGAGTTGGACGTGTGGCGCACTGGCACGCGGCAGGATGCGCCGCGCGTGCTCGACGGCGACGTGGCGCTGCTGTTTTGCGCGGGCGGCGCGGTCACGGTCGGACTGGCGGCGGACCACGCGCAAGCCGTGCGGCTCGACACCGGCGACACGCTGCGCGTCGACGGGCCGAACGCGCTCGCTTGCACGCTGACGGGCGACGGCGCGGTGCTCGCGATCACGATCCGCTACACGCGATGACGAATCAACCGTGATAGGGCCTCACATGCGCTCCATCGCGGACAACCCATCCACAGACACGCAACGAGCGGCAAAGAGCACGCGATGAAGCAAACCGTCTGGCATCACCTGAATTTGTGCCCGCAGGGCGATCCTCGCCACACGCTCGCCGATGCCGCGATTGCGGTCGACGGCGGCCGTATCGCGTGGCTCGGCGCTTTCGCCGATTTACCCACGCCCTATGCCGCATGGCCGCGCGAAGATCTGCGCGGCGCATGGGTGACGCCGGGCCTGATCGATTGCCATACGCACCTCGTGTACGGCGGCCAGCGCGCCGACGAATTCGCGCAGCGGCTCGCGGGCGTCAGCTACGAAGCAATCGCGCGACAGGGCGGCGGCATCGTGTCGACGGTGCGCGCGACGCGCGCCGCGGACGAAGCATCGCTGTTCACGCAAGCGGCCGCGCGGCTCGAACCGCTGCTCGCCGAAGGCGTGACGGCGATCGAAATCAAATCGGGCTACGGTCTCGATCTCGCGAGCGAGCGCAAGATGCTGCGCGTCGCGCGGCAACTCGGCGAGCGCTATCCGGTCACGGTCTATACGACGTTTCTCGGCGCGCACGCGTTGCCGCCTGAATTCGCGGGCCGAGCGGACGCGTATATCGATGAAGTCTGCAACACGATGCTGCCCGCGCTCGCGGACGAAGGCCTCGTCGATGCGGTCGACGTGTTCTGCGAGCGCATCGGTTTTTCGCTGGAACAGAGCGAGCGCGTGTTCAACGCGGCCGCGCGCTACGAGCTGCCGGTCAAGATGCACGCCGAGCAGTTGTCGAACGGCGGCGGCACCGCGCTCGCGGCACGGCATCGCGCGCTGTCGGCGGATCACCTGGAGTTTCTCGACGAAGCCGGCGTCGCGGCGATGAAGGAAGCGGGCACCGTCGCGGTGCTGCTGCCGGGCGCGTACTACTTCATCCGCGAGACCCAGTTGCCGCCGCTCGAACTGCTGCGGCGCTACGAGGTGCCGATCGCGATCTCGACCGACAGCAACCCGGGCACCTCACCGGCGACTTCGTTACTGCTGATGATGAACATGGCGAGCACGCTGTTTCGCATGACCGTGCCCGAGGTGCTGCAAGGCGTCACCACGCACGCTGCGCGCGCGCTCGGCAAGAGCGATCGGCACGGTGCGCTGCAGGTCGGTCGCGCGGCCGACTTCGCGGTGTGGTCGGTCGATTCGCTGGCGGAGCTCGCTTACTGGATTGGCCGGCCGCTCTGCGCGCGCGTCGTGCGCGCGGGCGAAACCGTCTATACGCGGCGCGAGTCGCGTGCGACCTGAACCAGAACCTGAGAGATGACGCAATCCAATCAATCGCTGTTCGCCGCTGACGCGTATCTGCCTGAGGGCTGGCGCCGCAACGTGCTGCTCGAATGGGACGCTCACGGCACGCTGACCGCGGTCACGACGGATCAACCCGAGGCGCCGGCGGGTGTGCCGAAGGCGGCGGGCCCGCTGATGCCAGGCATGCCGAATCTTCACTCGCACGCGTTTCAGCGCGCGATGGCGGGGCTCACCGAATTTCGCGCCAATGCGACGGATAACTTCTGGTCGTGGCGCGACCTGATGTATCGCTTTGCCGCGCGCATCACGCCGGAAGGCCTCGCGAGCGTCGCGCAGTGGCTCTACATCGAGATGCTGAAGGCGGGCTATACGTCGGTGTGCGAGTTCCACTACGTGCACCACGCGCAGGACGGCCAGCGCTACGCGAATCAGGCCGAGCTTGCGCAACGCGTGGTGGACGCGGCATCGGCGAGCGGTATCGGCATCACGATGCTGCCGGTGCTGTATCAGTACAGCGGCTTCGGCGCGCGCGCGCCGCGCGACGATCAGCGGCGCTTCATCAATACGCCTGAGAGCCTGCTCGATCTGCTCGGCACGCTACGCGCCGCGCGCCCCGAACATGCGGCGCTGCGTTACGGCGTGGCGCCGCATTCGCTGCGCGCGGTATCGGAGGCGTCGCTGCGCACGTTGCTCGGCGGCATCGACGCAACCGTGCCTGTCCACATCCATATCGCCGAACAGACCGCCGAGGTCGACGCGTGCCTCGAAACCGAAGGCACGCGGCCGGTGCAATGGCTGCTCGATCGTTTCGATGTGGACAGCCGCTGGTGTCTCGTGCACGCGACCCACGTCGACGCGAACGAAACGCTCGCGCTCGCGAAGAGCGGCGCGGTCGCGGGTTTGTGTCTGACCACCGAGGCCAATCTCGGCGACGGCATTTTTCCCGCGCAAGACTATCTCGACGCGCACGGCCGCATCGGCGTCGGCTCGGATAGCCATGTCGGCGTCGATTGGCGCGCCGAGTTGCGTCTGCTCGAATACGGCCAGCGTCTGACGCGCCGGCAGCGCAACGTGCTGGCGTCGGCGCAAGCTCCGCATGTCGCGGATCGTCTGTACGCGGCCGCGCTCGACGGCGGCGCGCGTGCGACCGGCCGCGCGGTCGGCGCGTTGCAGCCGGGCCATCGCGCGGACTGGCTCGTGCTCGACGCCGACCATACGAGCATCGCCGGGCATGAGCGCGAGGCGTGGCTCTCAGGCGTCGTATTCTGCGAGCACGGCGACACGCCGATCCGCGACGTCTACGCGGGCGGCGTCAAGGTTGTCGACGATCGCCGGCATCGCGACGAAGAGGGTGCCTATGCGCGCTATCGCGCGGCGCTCGCGGAACTGCGCAAATAACGGCCATGACCCGCCGAACTGATTCTCCGATCCCACTGATTCCGGACTGACATGACTGCTTCGAACCTCACGCCGGTTTTCTCGCTGCATCAGGGAAGCCTGCCGCTGCTGATCTCGATCCCGCATCTGGGCACGCAAATCCCCGCCGACATCGCCGTGACGATGACACCGGTCGCGCAACGCACCGACGATTGCGACTGGCATCTCGATCGCCTGTACGCATTCGCGAAGCGCCTCGGCGCGTCGATCCTGACGCCGACCTACGCGCGCTACGTGGTCGACCTGAATCGTCCGCCCGACGGCGCGAACCTGTACCCGGGGCAGGACACTACGGGTCTGCTGCCGGTCGACACGTTCGACAAGGAGCCGCTCTATCGCGACGGCCATCTGCCCGACGACGCCGAAATCGCGCGCCGTCGCGACGCTTACTGGAAGCCGTATCACGACGCGCTGACCGGCGAGCTCGCGGCGCTGAAGGCGAAGCACGGCAAGGTGCTGCTGTGGGAAGCGCATTCGATCCGCTCGCGCGTGCCGCGGTTTTTCGACGGACGTCTGCCGGATTTCAACTTCGGCACGTCGAACGGTGCGAGCGCCGCGCCGGGCCTGGCCGACGAACTGGCCGCGCTGGTCGGGCGTCACGGCGGCTATACGGCGATCGCGAATGGCCGCTTCAAGGGCGGCTATATCACGCGGCAGTACGGGCAGCCCGAGCAGGGCGTGCATGCGGTGCAACTCGAGCTGTCGCAGATCACCTACATGGAAGAGCGCCTGCCTTATGCATACGATGAAGACCTCGCCGCGAAGGTCGCGCCGCTGCTCGAAGCGCTGGTAACGACGGCGCTCGCTCGCGTGAAATCCGCCTGAAGCTTGTATTCCTTTCTCACCACGCGGATCACGATTGCTGCAAGAACGCGCGGCATCGCGGTCCGCGTCGGCCCGCATCGGTCAGCGTATCGCGAAGGTGTAACAGCATGTGTCCGTGATTGCGTGCGGGCGCGTTCATATGGAATGGTTTGAGCGTCGAGCGCGCACAGCGTATCGTGCGCCGGCTGTTTCAAGACGCGGCGCGCCATGAAAAAAAGCCCCGCGAAAGCGGGGCTTTTTGATGTGCACCGCGTCCATCGGACACGGTTTCACCGCCATTAGTGGCAGCGCTTTTCCCAATGATGATGCACGCGCACCTTATGGCACTCGTGCTGATGCTCATTGGCCTGAGCGGGGACGATCGTGCTCAGGGTGGCGACGGCTGCGGCGACGGCGAGAACGATTTTCTTCATTACAAAACCCTTAAGTCAGTGTTGTGGAGCAAGCCATGCAGCACGACGCGTGCCGCATCGGCGTGTAAGCATGCCACATCAAGCGGCTGCGGATAGGACCGGCGCGCGAATACGTGTGTCAATGCAACACGCGATGTGTCGTCAGCCCTGTTTTGACGCGCTTTGCGCTGAATTGGCCGGTGCGTACCGTGTCAAATGTGTACCTTCGGCATCTGGGCCCCACCGCACGCAAAGCGGCTAGCGGCATTGCACGCGACACCGCGAGACGACGACCCTTTCAAAACGATGACATGCGCGACGCGGTCATCGATTCATCAGGCGAAAAGATGGAAGACCCAGCGATGGAAGATTCCGACGAATTGCTGCTGCCAGTCTGGCGCGCGAACCTGGTGTTGCTGACCAGCGAGGTCGGCGCCGCGAGCCGGCTCGCGCGCATGATGACGTTTTCCGCGAGCTACCTGAAGCTGATGCTGTCCGGGCAACGCGAATTCAGCGAGGAATTCGTGCGCGGCGTCGAGGCCGTCACCGGTTTGCCGGGCGGCTGGATGAACGTGCCGCACACCGGTCACGAGATCCCGCCGAATGCACGCGAGGCGATCGACAACGAGCAGCCGCTCGCGCGCTTTCGGGGCACGGCGCATCCGGTGCGCAAGAAGACGGTGTTGCGGCCCGAGCCGATTTTTGGGCAGCCGGCGCCCGCGCGACGCCTCGAGGAAGAAACGCTCGATGTCGAAGCGCACCGCCGTCATGCGCATTTTCGCAAGGTGCGCGATCTCGCGACGCAGGAGGTGCGGCGCTTCGAGCGGCATCTGCTGCACGCGCCGGTGGAGCTCGCATCGATGCGAGCGAAGGTCGAGGACGTGATGGCCGCGGCCGAACTCGACGACCGCATTCAAGCCGACCTGGAGGGCCGGCTTGAACAGATCGACAAGCACCGGCACATGCTGCTGCGGCACGTGGAAAAACTGCAGGCGCTGCTGAGCCAGCTCGACGACGGCGAGTGAAGACGATCGACGCCGGCCGCTGCGTCACGGGTGCGCCGGTGACTCCAATGCCGCTCGAGCTCGACGCGGCAACGCCGACCCCGCCCCGAAACGCACGGGTCGGCGATGTGCTACAACGACGACACGAACCTGGCCGAGGTGGATCTTGGGGAACGTCGTCGTCACGTTGGCGCACACGTCGATCGCGATGATCGGGCTCGCGTGCCGCGGGCGCGGCGTGCGCGCCGCGGCGTTGCTTGCCGCGGTATCCGCCGCGAGCGGCATCGCCTTGCCCCTTTGCGCGGCAGCCGGCGAAATCGCCACCTCCACCAACGAACGCGCCCCTGCGACGATCGAGCGCGACGTCCATTTGTTCGTGATCCAGAAAGACGGTTCCGTCGAGGAACACGACGACACGCTGATGCGCGCGGACACGGCCAGCGGCGTCGACGAGATCGCGCAACGCTACGTGTGGTTCAACAAGGACATCGAGCAGGTGCAACAGTTGGCCGCCGAAACGATCGACCCCGACGGCACCGCGCATGCGGTCGGCCCCGAGGCGATCCGCGACGTGCAGGAGCCGCGCTCGTCCGGCGCGCCGAGCTTCGAGGACGGTGTGTTGCGCACCGTGATCTTCCCCGGCGTCACGATCGGCTCGCGCGTGCAACTGGCATTTCGCAAGACCCGCGCGAAGCCGCTGCAAGCGGGCACCTTCGCCTATCTGGTCGAGCCGTCGCTCCAGCCCGTCGACGAGCAGCGTCTGATCTTCGATCTGCCCGCCGACGTGCCGCTCTATGCGGATGCGCGCGGCTACGTCGCGATGCCGCCCGTCACCGCGAACGGCCGCACGCGCTACGAGTTCGACTACCGGCACGGCCCCTATGCGCGGCTCGAAGCGGGCGCGGTCGGCTACGCGAACTGGGGCGACCGGCTGATGGTGTCGACGGTGCCAGACTTCGCGAGCTTCGCCGCGCGCTATCGCGGTCCCGCCGAGAACGACGCGACCCGCGACGATCCCGCGATCATCGGTCTCGCGCAGCAACTGACGGCGGGCCTTACCGATCCTCGCGACAAAGCCCGCGCGCTGTACGACTGGATGCGTCTGAACATCCGCTACGTCGCGCTTTTTCTCGGCGAGACGGCGGCGATTCCGCACAAGGCGGCCGACATCCTGCGCAACCGCTATGGCGACTGCAAGGACCACGTCGCGCTATACGGCGCGCTGCTCGCGGCCGCCGGCATTCGCAGCGAGCCGGTGCTGCTCAATCTCGGTCCGTACTACACGTTGCCCGAGGTCCCCGGCTACGGCGCGAGCGCGATCAATCACGCGATCATCTGGATTCCCGAACTGGCGCAATTCGCGGACACGACGGCGGGCGGCACCGCGTTCGGCTATCTGCCTGGCGGCGTCATGGACCGGCCGGTGCTGCTCGTCGACGACGGCGTGCTCGCGCGCACGCCGGCCACTCAACGGCGCGAACGCAAGGCGCGCGTGCAGATCGACATCGACGAAAACGGCACCGCACATTATGCGTACCGCGTCGAGGATCGGGGCTATACCGCGGAGCTCGAACGCAACACGTTCCGCCGCGCGACGCGCCAGGGCGCGCAGCAGCTTGCCGCCAGGCGTCTGCTGCAAGCGGGCTTGCACGGCTCCGCGCAATTGCAGACCGACGACGTCGCCGTGACCGGCGGTCCGTTCGCGACGTCGATGCAGGGCAGCGTGCCGCATCTGATCTGGCCGGACGGCACGACCGCCGTGCGGGCGCTCACGAGCCTCGCCGGCGGCATGGGCTCGCAGGTCGAGGCGTGGCTCGCGGAGCCAGTCAGAACGCAGCCGTGGGCGTGCATCGGCGGGGACTTCGATGAAACGCTGGAAATGAGCTTGCCGCGCTTCGTGCGCGTGACGGACCTGCCGACCGACAGCACGATCGAGAACCCGTTGCTCACGTTTGCGTCGCACTACGTCTTCGATCCGGCGACGCGCACGTTGCAGGTCAACCGGCATCTGCGCGCCGCGTTCGGCCATCAGATGTGTACGCCAAACGAATTCGCAGCGATTCGCGACGCCCTCGTGCGCATCGAGCGCGATCTCGATGCCGAGGTGGTCGTCCGGGCGGCGAGCGCGTGGCAGTAGCGCGCCCCGCGCCGGCCACGCGCCGGGCAGGGCCGCGACGATCTACCGGACGTGGAGCTTAGGTGCCGCTCTTCGTCACGACCGGCACCCACGCGCCGTTCTTCACCTGATACAGCGTCGACGCGCCGCTCTTCAACGCGCCGGTGCTGTCGAACGAGATCTTGCCGGTCACGCCGTCGTAGTCGATCGACTTGAGCGCCGGACGGTACACGTTCGGCGAGTCGGATTTGGCCTGCTGCATCGCCTTGATCGCGACCCACGCGCCGTCGTAGCCGAACGGCGCATAGGACAGCACGTCCGCGCCGAAGCGCTTCTTGAACTTCGCGTTGAAGTCTTTGCCACCCGGCAGTTGCGCGAGCGGGCGGCCGTATTCCCAGGCCATCGCACCGTCGGACGCATCGCCCGCGAGCTTGATGAAGTCCTCGTCCATCACGCCGCCGCCGCCGACCAGCTGTGCGTTCAGGCCGAGCTGCTTCATGCGCCGCGCGAAGCCCGCCGCCTGGCTGTCGAGGCCGGCGAAGAACACGAGGTCGGCATTGGCGCCCTTGAACTTGGTGATCTGCGTGCTGAAGTCGACCGCGTGGTTGTCGGTGTAGTCGCGCGCGACGATGTTGCCGCCGTGCGCCTTCACGGCCTTCTCGAACTCGTCGGCTTCGCCCTGGCCGAACGCGGTGCGATCGTCGATGATCGCGATGCGCCTGGCCTTCGTCACGTCGACGGCATAGGCGCCCGCATTGCCGGCGTTCTGCGCGTCGGTCGAAATCACCATGAAGGTGTTCGCGAAGCCGCGGCCCGTGATGATCGGATTCGTCGCGGCGGGATCGAGCACCGGAATGCCAGCCTGCTCGTAGACCTGCGAGGCCGGGATCGTCGTGCCCGAGTTGAAGTGGCCGACGACCACCGCGACGCCCGAGTCGACCAGCTTCTGCGCGGCCTGCACGCCGACGCGCGGGTCGGCCTGGTCGTCCTGCGAGACGATCTCGAAATGCGCGACCTTGTCGCCGATCTTGATCTTCTGCGCGTTGGCTTCGTCGATCGCGAGCCGCACACCGTTTTCCAGATCCTTGCCGTAGCCGGCATTGGCGCCCGTCAGCGGCGCGGCAAAGCCGATCTTGACCGGCAGGTCGTCGGCGAAACTGGCAACAGGCGCGACGGCAAACATCGCACCCACGAGCATGGCCAGCGGTTTCAGCGTGTTGCGAAGACTCATGGTCTCTCCTTGCATCGACGGTTGTTATGAAAGCGGTACGACAGCGAAGCGGTACGACACGTGAGGCCGAGGCAAGCCCTCGCGCATCGCAAGACTACGAAGGATCGCTCGCCGCTCACAATGCTGGAATACGCGCACTGGCGTTGAGCCTCGCAGCGTGTTCGCGACGTCAATCTGGGGCGAATATAGAAAGCCAAATTGCCGTCGTCTTGGCAATTCGTGGCGTTTTGGATGAGCATTTCGGCATAGGCGGCAACAGGTGCATGTGGTGCACATGGAGCGTGCGTGAGGCATGCAAGCTGGCTTGCCGTGCGAAGGTCCGCCTGGGCTGCGGATTACGGCATATGCTTAAGAAGCCGGCGCGAGCGCGCCGGCCGGTGTTGCGGTGTTGCGTTGTCGGAGGAGATTCGAGCCTTTTGCCTAGCGCTCGCCTTGCTGGCGCAGCAGCTCTTCACGCAGACGCAAAAGCGGCGCCTTCGTGTCTTCGTCGGCCCACGTGTCGAGATCGTCGATTGCGCGCTGGCAGCCGTCGAGCACCACGTCGAGATCGACCGGCACGCCGTTGTTCAGCGCGAATTCGATCGTCTCGGCGAACTGCTGGCAGTCGTCCTCGCCGTACGAGATGTCGAGATTGTCGGCGATGATTTCGGCGATGTTGCTGCGTGCCTTGTCGTCGGCCGTCACCATGTCGACGATGCCGCGCGCGACGGCGGCCGAGTAGTAGAGCGCGATATCGAGCCATTGCGCGGGATCGAAGTCGGGCTGGTCGAACTGGTTCTCGAAGAACTCGATCGCTTCCTGTTCGTGCGCTTCGTCCGCGTCGACGCTGATGCACAACTGCTCAAAAAATTCTTCCCGCTCGCTGCGGATATGACCGTCCATCGAATGCCTCGTCTGCTGAATGCCGGATGCTGAAAATGCCGTGGCGCGAGGGCGCAAGCCCTGGTCCACGCGGCACGCATTATAGGACGGCCGCCAGCAGGGTGCTGGCGAGGGCGCTCGGCAACGAGCGACGTGCCTAAGTTATCTAAGCCGTTTCCGCGACCCACGCATCGAACCACTCGCGCGGCTGGGCGATTTCATTTTGCATCGCCACCAGTTCGAGTTCATAGCGTCCGGCCTGCCAGGTCGCCTTGACGACCGCGTTGACCGCGGCGAGCGTGTGCTCGAAGGCCGAGCGGATCGAATCGCCGAGCAGCGTGCGCGCGACGAAGACCGCGCTCGTCAGATCGCCGACGCCGACCGGCTGGCGCGCGAACGGATAGAGCGGACGCTGTCCCATCCACGCTTCGCGTTCGGTGACGACGAGCATGTTGAAGCGGTCGGCGGGGCTGTTGCGATCGAGCAGATGCTTGACGAGCACGAGCTTCGGCCCACGCGCGAGCAGCTCGCGGCACGCGGTGACGGCTTCCTCGAACGTCTCGATCTCGCGACCGACGAGGCGCTGCAATTCGATGTGATTCGGCGCGATCCCGTCGGCGACTTGCGGCATTTCTTTCACGAGGAATTCCTGGATGCCGGGCTCGACCTTGTAGCCGCCCGTGGCGCCCATCACCGGATCGCAAAAGTACCAGGCGCGGGGATTGGCCGCCTTCACGGCCTTGACGATGTCAATCACCGCCTGCGCCTGTTCCTTCGTGCCGAGATAGCCGGAGACCACTGCGTCGCAGCGCGGCAGCATGCCGATCGCGCCGATGCTGTCGACGAGATCTTCCATCTGCGATGCGTCGATCGCGCTGCCGCTCCAATGCCCGTATTGCGTGTGATTCGAGAGCTGCACGGTGTTGAGCGGCCACACGTTGACGCCGAGCCGGCACATCGGAAACACGGCCGCGCTGTTGCCGGCGTGACCGAACACGACATGGGACTGGATGCTAAGAACGTTTTTCGTCATGGTAAGGCTCGCGCAACCGGTCATGCGCGGTCAACAAAACACTGGAAGGGGAGGCTCGCGCGGGCGGGCCGATGGCCCGGGCGCCGCGCGGCAGACATGCCTGATACAGATGGTGCAGGAAAAACCCACGAACTGCATAGCCGGCAAGCCAGCAAACGATACAGGAGTTTGACAGCCGCGAGTTGATCCGTCCCCGTGCTGTTGCGCCGAACCATCAAACGCGCGTGAAGATTAACGAAACCTGACAGTTCAGCGTGCGGCCGGATGCTTCAGACGAGTTCGCGATACAAGGCCAGATAGCGGTCGGCCGACGCGCCCCAGCCGAAGTCCTGGCGCATCGCGCGCCGCTGCGTGGCCTTCCATTCGGTGCGGCGTCCGTACAGCGCGAACGCGCGGCGGATCGCCGAGGCGAGTCCCTTCGGATCGAAGCGTTCGAACACGAAGCCGGTGGCGAAATCGTCGGCGAGGTTTTCGAGCGATGCGTCGGCGACCGTATCCGCGAGACCGCCGATGCAGTGCACGAGCGGCAGCGACCCGTAGGCGAGCGCATAGAGCTGGGTGAGCCCGCACGGCTCGAAGCGCGACGGCACCGCGACCACGTCGCTGCCGGCGATGATCGTATGCGCGAGGGTTTCGTCGAAGCCGAGCTCGACCGCGACCGATTCCGGATGCGCCTGCGCGACCATCCTGAGGCCATTCTCGAGCGCCGGATCGCCGGTGCCGAACACGACCAGTTGCCCGCCGCGCTTGACGATCTCGGGCACCGCGCCGAGCAGCAGATCGAGGCCTTTCTGCTCGGTCAGCCGGCTCACCACGCCGAACAGCAGCGCGTCGCTTCTCTGCGCGAGGCCGAAGCGCTTTTGCAGCGCTTCCTTGCAGGCGAGCTTGCCCGCCAGTCTCGACGCGCTGTAGTGCGTCGCGAGCAGCGTATCGGTGGCGGGATTCCACACCGTGTAGTCGACGCCGTTCAGGATGCCGCTCAGATCGCGCGCACGATGGCGCAGCAGTGCATCGAGCCCGCCGCCGTGCGCGAGCGTCTGGATTTCGCGCGCATAGGTCGGGCTGACGGTCGTGATGCGCTCGGCGTAGTAGAGCCCCGCCTTCAGGAACGACAGCTGACCATAAAACTCGACGCCGTGCATGTTGAAGAAATCGTGCGGCAGGCCGAGCAGGCCGAACTGATGCGCGGGAAAAATCCCCTGGTAGGCGAGGTTGTGGATCGTGAACACGCTGCGCGCGGGCGCGCGGCCGTGCTCGCGTTCGGCGGCCTTCAGGTAGGCGGGCGCGAGCCCCGCGTGCCAGTCGTGCGCGTGGACGATCTGCGGCGACCACGTCGGGTCCGTTTGCTGCGCGAGTTGCGCGGCGACCCAGCCGAGCAGCGCGAAGCGCTGCGCGTTGTCGCCGTACGGCACGTGTTCGTCGTTCAGATACGGGTTGCCGGGGCGATCGTACAGCGACGCGGCGCGGATCACGTAGACGGCGAGCCCGTTGGTGGGCAGCGTGCCGCGTTCGAGCGTCACGTTCGGCGCGCCGAAGCGGCTGCCCAGTTGCGCGACCGGCTGCAGATCGCGCAGGCCGGCGAGCACGGCCGGAAAGCCCGGCAGCAGCACGCGCACGTCGGCGCCGCGCTCGATCAGCGCGGACGGCAGCGCGCCCGCGACGTCGGCGAGACCGCCCGTTTTGAGGAGGGGATACAGCTCGCTTGCGACGTGCAGGGCGCGAATCGTCATAGGCCGGGTCTCTGTCGGGGTGGCAGGGTTGCTCGGGGTCGGCAAATAGTCAGCGGTGGTTCGGGCGAAGCCGGGTGAAGCAAGGTGAAGCCTGGCCGGCGGCGCGTGGCCGCCGGCGCGGGCAGGTGGCGGGGCGCGCTACTCCGGATGCTGGCGCAACGCCTCCTGCGTGACCAGCACGACGCCTTCGTCGGTGCGATAGAAGCGCTCGGCGTCGCGCGCCGGGTCTTCGCCGATCACCGTGCCTTCCGGAATCGTGCAGCCACGGTCGATCACGACCTTCTGCAGGCGGCAACTCGCGCCGACCGTGACCTGCGGCAATAACACTGCCTCATTGATATTACAGAACGAACTCACTTTCACGTTCGATGACAGCACCGAGCGCGAAATCTGCGAGCCCGAGATCACGCAGCCGCCGCAGACGATCAGATTGTTGCCCGAGCCCTGCAGCCCCTTCATGTCGCGTACGAACTTCGCGGGCGGCAACTGCTCCTGGTATGTCCAGATCGGCCATGACTCGTCGTACAGGTCGAGCGTCGGTATCGTCGAGGCGAGGTCGAGGTTCGCGGCCCAGTACGCGTCGATCGTGCCGACGTCGCGCCAGTACGGCTCGACGCTCGGGTCCGACGACACGCACGACATGCTGAACGGATGCGCGATCGCCACGCCCTGCGTGACGACGCGCGGCAGGATGTCCTTGCCGAAGTCGTGATCGGTATCGATCGCGGCGATGTTCTCTTCGAGCTGCGTGTACAGGTAGTCGGCGCTGAACACGTAGATGCCCATGCTCGCGAGCGCCGTGTCGGGGCGACCGGGTATCGCAGGCGGGTCGGCCGGTTTTTCGACGAAGCCGGTCACGCGGCGATTTTCGTCGACCGCCATCACGCCGAACGCGACCGCTTCCATGCGCGGCACCTCGATGCAGCCGACCGTGCAGTCGGCGCCGCTGTCCGCGTGATCGGCGATCATGCGCGTGTAGTCCATCTTGTAGATGTGGTCGCCCGCGAGCACGACCACATACTTCGGGCGGATCGAGCGGATGATGTCGAGGTTCTGGAACACCGCGTCGGCGGTGCCGCGATACCAGTGCGCGCCTTCGACGCGCTGCTGCGCGGGCCACAGGTCGATGAACTCGCCCATCTCGCCGCGCAGGAAGCTCCAGCCGCGCTGCAGATGCCGCAGCAGCGAATGCGCCTTGTACTGCGTGACCACCGCGATGCGGCGGATGCCGGAATTCAGGCAATTGGACAGCGCGAAGTCGATGATCCGGTATTTGCCGCCGAAGTGCACCGCCGGCTTCACGCGCTTGTTCGTGAGCGGGCCGAGCCGGGTACCGCGTCCGCCGGCGAGGACGATCGCGAGGGTAGTGCGTTGTAAGTCGTTCAGCCGTGCCGGAGTATTCATATTTGTCTCCTGTCGATCGGAGTGAGCCCTTCAGCACTCGCTCCGACCGCATGCAAGATGGTTGCTTGATTGATATACCCCCGGGGATGATCTGGTCGCTTCCTCTGCGCTGATGATTCGGGCTGCCTGGCAGTCGTGCCGCATTGCCGTTCTTCGCTGCCTGTTTTCGCGGGTCCCTCAGTCAGTTCTAGCACCGATTGGACGCGAGCGAATAATGTTTATTGCGAGGGCCGCGTGGCGGATCATCCTCAAACGATCGCCTGTTACGGCGCGTTTTTCGGTGCGGCGCAACACATTGGCCACGAGGTCGTGTCCGGACGATGCTCTGAGCCCAGAGCGCGCAATATGCATGCCATCTCGCCGCGGCCGTGTGCCGTGCCCGCAGTGCGCGACTGGCGGCGGAGTTCGGCGGCGCATCGTAGAATCGTGCGCTCCCTGCCTCGTGCATCCCTATTGCGTTTTTTGCAGAGCATTCCGATGAATCTTCACCGCCCATTCCTGCTTGCCCTGTCGAGTGTCTGCGCCTGTGCGATGCTGTGCGCGGCGTCCGTCGCGGTGGCCGCCACGCCGGCGGGCGCGCCGGTCAGCGAGGCGAGCCCGACCGCCGCGGCCGCGTCTTCGCTCGACGATTCCGGCCCGGCCTACGGTCCGGAGCTGCAGGGCTTCAGCTACCCGGCGCCGGTCGAACGCTTCGAATTCACCTCGCAGGGCGTGCCTTTGCAGATGGCCTACATGGACGTGAAGCCCGCGCATGCGAACGGCCGCACCGTGGTGTTGCTGCACGGCAAGAATTTCTGTTCGGCGACGTGGGACGCGACGATTCGCCGGCTGAGCGATGCCGGCTATCGCGTGATCGCACCGGACCAGATCGGCTTTTGCAAATCGAGCAAGCCCGAGCATTACCAGTACAGCTTCCAGCAACTCGCGCGCAATACGCATGCGCTGCTCGATTCGCTCGGCGTCAGCGAGGTGACGGTGGTCGGTCATTCGACGGGCGGCATGCTCGCCGTCCGCTATGCGCTGATGTATCCGCGCGAAACGCAGCAACTGGTGCTCGTGAACCCGATCGGACTCGAGGACTGGAAGGCGAAGGGCGTGCCGTCGCTGTCGGTCGACCAGTGGTATCAGCGGGAGCTGAAGACCACCGCCGACGGCATCCGCCGCTACGAACAGGCGACCTATTACGCGGGGCAATGGCGCGCGGACTACGAACCGTGGGTGCAGATGCTCGCGGGCATGTATCGTGGGCCGGGCAAGCAGATCGTCGCGTGGAATTCCGCGCTGCTCTATGACATGATTTACACGCAACCGGTCGTCTATGAGCTGGGGCAGCTCAGCATGCCGACGCTGTTGCTGATCGGTCAGAAGGACACGACGGCGATCGGTAAGGACGCGGCGCCGCCCGAGGTGCGCGCGAAGCTCGGCCATTATCCGGAACTCGGCCGCGCGGCCGCGAAGGCGATCCCGCATGCGACGCTCGTCGAGTTCGCGGGGTTGGGGCACGCGCCGCAGATGCAGGACCCGCAAGCGTTTCATCAGGCGCTGCTCGATGGGATCGCGGCGGTGCCGACGAATCGGTGAGCGTTCAAAAGGCTTTCTGTCCCGCCACCGTACTCCTACGTCGTTCACCGCTAGGCGAAACTTCCTGGCGGCTACTTTATGGTTCTTCGCGGATTTCAAGGGGGGACGCTCGCGGACAGGCTGTAGTCGGCCAATTTCTGCCGCTCGCCCCGACACAAGTGCGGTCACTCGAACGGCTGGTTCGCCTCCGCAACCTGCCGGATGCTCAAGGCTAACATCTCTTGAGGTTTGTTCGATGCCTGCCCACGTCTGCGGGCGTGGAAACGCGGGATAGCGCGTGCGGGCAGGCGTTGAATAAACCTGAAGATGACTCGACGTCTGGCAGCACATCGACAGAGGCCGGATTTACCCTGATGCAGGATTGATCAAATGGTCAAGCGGGCGGTTTGCGGTATCGGATTTGGTGAAGTGCTGTTTGCGTCACCAGCGGCGGTTTGCGACATTTCATTTAAAGGCTGCGCGTGCGCCGTTATCAATTGGTGAAGCGCGGCCGCAGCATTCGCAGGCTGACCCAGTTTGCATTTATCGTCGGCACGTCCGCCGGGCGCGGTGCGGCACCGCTCGTCTAGAGTATCGGCACGTCCTATGCCTAGGTCACCGCAGGACCCAGCAGAACGCGGTGATCGACATGTCGGAATCAGCAAACGAAATAGGCCAGCATGGAAATGCCTCCTTGGTCATAGGGGGGCATCTTGTCACGCACCGCGTCGGCTACACGCATCACGGCATCTACGTCGGCGATGGCAAGGTGTTGCATTACGCCGGATGGTCCTGTTCGCTGCGTCGCGCCCCGGTGCAGGAGACTTCCTTGAGTGAGTTTGCCGACGGCCACGAGATCCGCGTCGAGCGGACGCCCGGCAGAAGGTACTCGCGTGAGGAAGTGGTCCGGCGTGCGTACTCGCGTCTCGGCGAAGACTGCTACCGGGTGACCACGAACAACTGCGAGCATTTCTGCGCGTGGTGTCTGTGCGGCGAAAGCCGAAGCGATCAGATCGATGCCCTGGTCGCCTTGCCGCAGCGCTGCCTGCACGCGCTGGTCAACATGCTCAGGCAATTCGTGCGCGCAAAACCAATTCATGTCTCCACAGATAGGCTCGCGTGCTGACGAAGCCATCCGCTGTGCGTTTACACCAAATGAACAAGCACGCGCATGCGTGGCGATTTCGCTGGCGCAGTTGCGAGCGCTAGCAGGCATAAGACGCTTCACCAAATGGACAGTCCATTCCGGGTCGTTTTGATGATTTGATCAATCGGTCGCTGGGGTAAGTACTGACCTCGTCATGACGATTCGCCCGCGCAAGCGGTGGCGCCCAAACAGCCAACCCCCGAAGCCGACGGCAGATCGGCCCCTCATAATCGCGGCCCTGGGCCGTGACGATGAGCCGACCTCCCGGCATGCACTTTGCCTAGAATAGAGACGGAGACACCTCATACACATAAAAGGAGGCGCTGTGACAGACAGCACCGCGCGGTTTTCGGCGAGCATGCGGGAGGGGATCGAGAACCTTTCGCGCCGCCTGAAATTTGTCAGACAGGAGGGACACATCTGGCTCGGCGAGAATCGCATGATTCTCCTTCACACAGCCACGCTGGGCGCGCTGCGCAAGGAACTCGTCGACACGCTCGGCCTGGAGCGCACGCGGGGCCTGTTCACGCGAATGGGCTTTCAATCCGGCATGCGCGACGCAGAACTCGCCCGCACTTTACGCCCCACCGCGAGCGATTTCGGCCTGCTCGAACTCGGGCCGTGCCTGCACGTGCTCGAAGGCAACGTGCGAGTGACGCCGATCGAAGTGGACATCGATATCGCCAACGGCAAGTACTACGGCGACCACCTGTGGGAAGACTCGTTCGAAGCCGAAGTGCATCAGAAAATTTTCGGGCTGAGCAATGACCCGGTCTGCTGGATGCAGGTCGGTTACGCGAGTGGTTATACGTCGGCGTTGATGGGCCGCACCATCCTCTACAAGGAGACGCTGTGTTCGGGCTGTGGCGATCCGCATTGCCGCATCGTCGGCAAGCCGGTCGAAGAGTGGCTCGACGGCGACGAGATGCTGAAGCTGTACACGCCCGATCCGGTCATCGAAACGCTGTTGCAATTGCAGAGCGAAGTGGAAAACCTGCGCTCGCTGCAGCAGGAAGTGGCGCAGCCGGAAGAACTGGTCGGCGCGTCCACGGGTTTTCTCGCGGCGTGGGGGCTCGCGCAGCGCGCGGCGTCGAGCGACGTGACCGTGCTGTTGCTCGGCGAAACGGGTGTCGGCAAGGAGCGCTTCGCGCGCGCGTTGCACGGCGTGAGCCGGAGGCGCGACAAGCCCTTTGTCGCCATCAACTGTGCCGCCATGCCGGAGGAGTTGCTCGAGGCCGAGCTTTTCGGCGTTGAGCGAGGCGCGTTTACCGGCGCGCATCAGACGCGGATCGGCCGTTTCGAGCGGGCGGATACCGGCACGCTCTTCCTCGACGAAGTGGGCGAGCTCTCGGCGTCGGCGCAGGCCAAGCTGCTGCGCGTGCTCCAGGAAGGCGAGTTCGAGCGCGTCGGCGACGACCACGTGCGCAAGGTCGACGTGCGGGTTGTCGCCGCGACCAACGTCGAGTTGACGGAAGCGGTGCGGCGCGGCGCGTTTCGCAAGGATCTGTTGTATCGTCTCAATGTCTATCCGGTCACGATCCCGCCGCTGCGCGAGCGGGCCGACGATATCCCGCGTCTTGTCGAGCGATTCATCGCGAAGTACAGCGTGCGGCACAGCAAGCGCGTGCTGGGGCTCACCGATCGCGCGATAGCGACACTGCGCGCCCACGCGTGGCCCGGCAACGTGCGTGAACTCGAAAACGCGGTGGAGCGCGGCGTGATCCTCGCGCGACCAGGCGGTCAGATCACGGAGCGCGATCTGTTCACGGCCCTGCCGGAGTCCGGGGACGACAGCGCCGCATCACTCGACGAGCGTGGCCATCCGCTGCGCGAAAACGCGGACGTCGCCGACGCGTTGTTCGATCACATGATGCGCGAAGGCGTGCCGCTCGACCGCGTCGAGAACATGCTCATCGAAGCCGCGGTCGAACGTGCGGGCGGCAATCTGAGCCAGGCGGCGAGAATGCTCGGCATCACGCGGCCGCAGCTTGCTTATCGCTGGCGCAATCGCGAGAAGACCGCTCCGCCCGCGGACAAATAATCACGCTGCTCCGCTTGACGATTCGGGCCGCCCTTTGGGCGGCTTTTTTTTCTGCTGTGCGATGCGTGGCTCGCGAGACGTTTGATCAATTGATCAAACGTCTTGGCAGAGCATCGGCGCGGCTGGTGCCACGCGTGACCCATGTACCGCATTGCCACGCCTGTTTCGCCACTCCAGACGACGCACAGGCGCGCTGCCGCAGTCTCATCGCATGCAAGAAATCGCCGTCGACACGGCGTGTCGGCGTGCTCTTCATCAAATGATCAAACAGGCCGCCATCGCTTGATGATTTGATCATCGCCTCGCACCGCCATTTCGCGAGATTTGCGGTTTTTCTTCGGGCAAACCCTCGTTTTTTTGTACAAACCGCACATGGCACAGGTCGTGCAATAGACAAGAAAAACGAGGAGGCAACGATGCAAGATCCGAGACCGCTGTTCGACAGGACTCGACGATTCATTCGGATAACTGCGCAACGCGAAGATGGTTATGTCGAATTCGATTTCTCGGTCGGTGACCCCGATCTAGCTGTCGAACTGATCATGAACCAGACGATGTTCGATCGCTTCTGCCAGGTGAACTCGGTTCGCACGATTACGCAAACCGACGAACAGATCGGCCTTACGCGCGAACGCTGGCGATACGAGGGCTAGCGCCAGGCGAAACAGCTCATTCAGAAGAGTAGTGGACAAACACGGAGACAGTCTCATGCAAGTCGAAATCAAGACGCTCAAGGCCCAGCCGCTGCGTCAAACCTATGGGCACGTCGGGCGCCGTTTCGGCGACAAGCCGGCCTCGCGATATCAGGAGGCGACCTACGACATTCAGCCCACCACCAACTTTCACTATCGGCCGACATGGGCGCCGGAGTTTGAGTTGTTCGACGCGAGCCGCACGCAAATCCGCATGAAGGACTGGTACGCGCTGAAGGATCCGCGCCAGTACTACTACGGCGCTTATGTGACGACACGCGCGCGGCAACAGGAGGCGGCCGAAGGCGCGTTCGATCTGGTGGAGCGTCGCGGACTGCTGGCGGGGCTGTCGTACGAATGGCAGGAGCGCTTGATCGCCGGGCTGTTGCCGCTGCGTCACATCGAATGGGGCGCCAATATGAACAACACGCTGTGCGCCGATTACGGCTACGGCACCGCGATTACGCAGGCCTGCACGTTCTGCGCGATGGACCGGCTCGGCATTGCCCAGTATCTGTCGCGTATCGGTCTCGCGCTCGACGGCAACACGGGCGTCGCGCTGGAACGCGCGAAGACCGCGTGGCTGGAAGCCGAGGCCTGGCAGCCGATGCGCCGCCTCGTCGAGGACCTCTTCGTGATCGAAGACTGGTTCGAGACCTTCGTCGCGCAGAACCTTGTGCTCGACGGCTTGCTGTATCCGCTCGTCTATCAGCACTTCGACGCGTTCGTTGCGCAGCACCTCGGTGCAAGTCTCGCGATGCTCACCGAGTTCACGCAGCAATGGCAGTCCGATCACACCAAGTGGGTCGACGCGCTGATCCGCACGGTGAGCGCTGAATCGCCCGAGAACCAGCAACGAATTGCCGGCTGGGTCGAGTACTACCGCGCTCGCACGCTCGACGCGCTTCTCCCCGTTGCAGGCACGCTGCTCGACGGCGCGGGCGCTGCCGCACTCGATGAAAGCGGCGCGCAGTTCGCCGCTCGTCTTACGAAGCTCGGCGCATTGCCGGTGGCAGTAGTCCAACCCTGAGGCCGTCATGCAAAACGTCTACATCGCATTGCAGAACACCGACGAAACGCGCGCGATCGTTGCCGCGATTACCGCCGTGAATCCGGAGGCTACGGTCAACGAGTATCCGGCGATGGTGAAGATCGACGCGCCCGGCAAGCTCGTGATTTCGCGCCCCCACGTATCGGAAGAGTTGGGCCGCGACTGGAACATCCAGGAGCTGCAACTGAATCTGGTGTCGCTGTCGGGAAACATCGATGAAACCGACGATGCCTTCACGCTGCAATGGCACGCCTGATATAAACGGAGACGAATGATGGACGCACGCAAGAAGCTGAACCTGAAAGACAAGTACGCGCTGATGACGCGCGATCTCGGCTGGGAAACCAGTTATCAGCCGATGGACAAGGTGTTCCCGTTCGATCAGTACGAGGGCATCAAGATTCACGACTGGGACAAGTGGGAAGACCCGTTCCGCATGACGATGGACGCGTACTGGAAGTATCAGGCGGAGAAGGAACGCAAACTCTACGCGATCATCGATTCGTTCGCGCAGAACAACGGGCACATGAATGTCTCCGACGCACGCTATATCAACACGCTCAAGCTGTTCCTGACCGGCGTGACGCCGCTCGAATACGCGGCGCATCGCGGTTATGCGCATCTGGGTCGCCATTTTCGCGGGGTTGGTGCGCGCGTCGCTTGCCAGATGCAGTCGATCGATGAATTGCGTCACTGTCAGACTCAGGTCCACACGCTGTCGCTCTACAACAAGTATTTCAACGGCTTCGCGGAATGGCCGCATATGTACGACCGCGTCTGGTATCTATCGGTGCCGAAGTCGTACTTCGAAGATGCGATGAGCGCCGGTCCGTTCGAATTCATCACGGCGATTTCGTTTTCGTTCGAATACGTGCTGACGAACCTGCTGTTCATGCCGTTCATGTCAGGCGCGGCGTACAACGGCGATATGGCGACGGTCACCTTCGGCTTCTCCGCGCAGTCCGATGAGTCGCGTCACATGACGCTCGGTCTCGAAGTCGTGAAGTTTCTCTGCGAGCAGGACCCCGACAATGTGCCGATCGTGCAGAAGTGGCTCGACAAATGGTTCTGGCGTGGTTTCCGGCTGCTGACGCTGGTCGGCATGATGATGGACTACATGCTGCCCAAGCGCGTGATGTCGTGGTCCGAGGCGTGGAAGATCTATTTCGAAGACGCGGGCGGCGCGCTCTTCAAAGACCTCGAACGCTATGGCCTGCGCATGCCGAAGTATCACGAGATCGCGACGCAGACCAAAGACCGCGTCACGCATGAGGCTTGGGCAACGTTCTACAACTATGGCGCCGCTGCTGACTTCCACACCTGGGTGCCCTCCGACGAAGAACTCGACTGGCTTTCCGCCAAGTACCCGGAGACCTTCGACAGCGTCTACCGGCCGCGTTTCGAATACTGGCGCGAACAGCAGCAGGCGGGCAAGCGTTTCTACAACGCCAGTCTGCCGATGCTCTGCCAGACCTGCCAGGTACCGATGTTCTTCAGCGAGCCGGACGACCCGACCAAAATCGCCTACCGCGAATCGACGTATCACGGCATGAAGTTCCACTTTTGCTCGGACGGCTGCAAGGACATCTTCGAAGGCGAGCCCGAGAAATATGTGCAGGCGTGGCTGCCGGTGCACCAGATCTATCAGGGCAACTGTGGTGGCGCGTCGCTCGACGATGTTCTCAAGTACTACAACCTCAACCACGGTCACGACAACCTCGACTTCGCGGGCTCGCCCGACGAACGCAACTGGAATGCGTGGAAAGACGCATCCGGCGCCCACGTTTCAGGCGAATGAGCGCGACGCGACACGAGAACAGACAGACGAAGGAGACAAGCATGAGCATCACCGCGATCAAACCATACGCGTTCGAACCGGCCGACCGCGAGTCGCAATTTCATGGCAACCGGCTGCTCTATATCGGCTGGGAGGACCACTTGATGTTCTGCGCGCCGCTGTGCGTGCCGGTGCCGGCTGACATGACGTTCGGCGCGTTGGTGTCGGACGTGCTACCGGGTCTGTATGACGCGCATCCTGATTTTGCCGCGATCGACTGGCACACGGCGCAGTGGTTCAGATCCGGCGAGCCGTGGCGGCCGGACAGCGAGCGCTCGCTCGCCGACAACGGTCTCGTTCACAAGGACGTGATCCGTCTGCGGACGCCGGGCCTGACTGGCATCGGCGGTTCGTGCAGCTAACGCGGGAGACAGTGATGGACTACACCGTACGTATTGAACCGCTCGGCCAGACCATCGGCATCGAAGCGGGGCAGACGCTGCTCGATGCCTGTTTGCGTCAGGGCGTGTGGCTTCCGCATGCTTGCTGTCACGGGCTGTGTGCGACCTGCAAGGTGCAGGTCATCGACGGCGAGATCGATCAGGGCGACGCGTCGGACTTCGCGCTGATGGACTTCGAGCGCGAAGAGGGCAAGTGCCTGGCGTGCTGCGCGACGCCGATGTCCGATCTCGTGATCGAAGCCGACATCGACGAAGACCCCGACGCGCAAAATCTGCCGCTGCAGGATTACACGGGCACGGTCGTCGCGATCGAAGACGCCACGCCGACTATCCGCGTGATCCGGCTCGCGGTGGAGGGCGCCGGGCGTGTCGCGTTTCAGGCAGGCCAGTACCTGAATCTGCATGTGCCGGGCTGCGGGCAGCCGCGCGCATTCTCGCTTGCCAATGCGCCACATGACGGCGAGATCGAGATGCACATTCGCCGTGTGCCGGACGGGGTCGCGACCGGCTGGCTGCACGACGAACTGCGACCGGGCGCGCAACTGGCGTTCGCCGCGCCGTTCGGCCGCTTCTTCGTGCGCAAACAGGCGCAGATGCCGACGATCTTCCTCGCCGGCGGCTCGGGCCTGTCGAGCCCGAAGTCGATGATCCTCGATCTGCTGAACGAAGGCTCGACGTTGCCGATCACGCTGATCCACGGCGCCCGCACACGCGACGAACTCTATTTCGAAGCCTTTTTCAACGACCTGGCCGAACGCCACCCGAATTTCCGCTACCTGCCCGCGCTGTCGAGCGAGCCGGACGACAGCGGCTGGCCGGGCCCGCGCGGTTTCGTGCACGAGGTCCTGAAAGCGCAGTACTCCGACGCCGCGGGCATCACCGATTTTCGCGGCCACAAGGCGTATCTGTGCGGGCCGCCGCCGATGGTCGAGGCGTGCATCAAAACCTTGATGCAGGGCCGGCTGTTCGAGCGCGACATCTACACGGAGCAGTTCCTGTCGGCGGCGGATGCGAGCGAGGCGGCCAAAAGCCCGCTGTTCCGCATCTGACGCGCTCCGTCAGCTCACTCTAGGAGAGCGGTGATGACCTGGCGGATCGAAGTTGAAAACACCGGCGACACCTTCGGCTGCGCGGAGAACGCCACCGTGCTTCATGCGATGGCGGCGACAGGCGGGCGAGGCATTCCGCTCGGCTGTCGCGGCGGCGGCTGCGGTGTGTGCAAGGTGCAGGTGCTGAGCGGCCGCTATCACGCCTGCAAGATGAGCCGCGCTTGCGTGAGCGCCGACGAGGAAGCGCGCGGCACGGTGCTCGCATGCCGCATCAGTCCGCTCACGGATCTGTCGGTGCGCGTGATCGGCAGGATGGCGCGCTGCATCGACAAGGCGCGCGCCGGAATGGTGGCGGAAGAACACCACGAATCCATCCAGCAGCAACAGGCGCCGGGCGGCGTCTGAACCAGAACATCAAGGAGACACATCATGGCATTGCAAGGCGTACTGCGACCCGGCCATATTGCGCTGCGGGTCCTCGAAATCGATCCGGCGTTGAAGCACTACATCGACGTGCTCGGCCTGCATGAAACCGGCCGCGACGCGCAAGGGCGCGTGTATCTGAAGGCATGGGACGAACATGACCATCACAGCGTCGTGCTGCGCGAAGCGGACGAGCCGGGCATGGATTACCTCGGCTTTCGCGTCGACAGCGAAGCGACGCTCGACCGGCTCGCGAACGCGGTGAAGGAATCGGGCTACGCGAAAGACTTCCTCTGGATGGAAGCCGGCGAGCATCTGCATACAGGGCGGCGTTTCCGCTTCACCGTACCGACCGGCCACTCGATCGAACTCTTCGCGACGAAGGACAAGGTCGGCAGCGCGACCGGCGACGTGAACCCCGACCCCTGGCCCGACGGCCTGCGCGGCATGTCGCCGAGCCGCTTCGATCATTGCCTGCTGTACGGCGACGAACTCGACGATACCGTGAAGCTCTTTCGCGACGTGCTCGGCTTTTCGCTGGCCGAGCAGGTCGTTACACCGGAAGGCATGCAGATCGCCGCGTTCCTGACGTGCTCGAACAAGGCACATGACGTCGCGTTTATCCGCCACGCGGCGAAGAACAAATTTCACCACGTGTCGTTCCAGCTCGACAGTTGGGGCGACGTGCTCAAGGCTGCTGATCTGATTTCCAAGCACGACGTTGCGCTCGACATCGGGCCGACGCGTCACGGCATCACGCGCGGCGCGACGATCTACTTCTTCGATCCGTCCGGCAACCGCAACGAGGTCTTCGCGGGCGGCTACATCCACTACCCTGACAAGCCGACTATCACGTGGCACGACAAGGATCTGGGGCGCGCGATTTTCTATCACGACCGCAAGCTCAACGAGGCCTTCCTGAGCGTGTTGACCTGAGCCGCGCGACTGGCGCAACGAAACGATCGAGACTATCCATGACTGAATTCAAGAATTTCATTGGCGGCGAGTGGGTCGGCACGGATCGCACGTTCGAAGACCGCGACCCGGTCGACGACAGTGTGATCGGGCTCGTGCACGAGGCCGGCCGCGCCGAGGTCAACGCAGCGGTGCAGGCCGCGCGCGTGGCCTTGCACGGACCTTGGGCGCGCATGACGCTGCCGCAGCGCGTCGAACTGCTGTACGCGGTGGCCGACGGCATCAACCGGCGCTTCGACGACTTTCTCGCCGCCGAAATTGCCGATACCGGCAAGCCGCATGCGCTGGCGAGTCACATCGACATTCCGCGCGGCGCGGCGAACTTCAAGGTGTTCGCCGACATCATTCGCAACGTCCCCACCGAAAGCTTCGCCATGGCGACGCAGGACGGCGGCGAAGCCCTCAACTACGGTGTGCGTACGCCGCGCGGTGTGATCGCGGTCGTGTGTCCGTGGAACCTGCCGCTGTTGCTGATGACATGGAAGGTCGCGCCGGCGCTCGCATGCGGCAACACGGTGGTGGTGAAGCCGTCCGAGGAAACGCCGGCTACCGCAACGCTGCTTGGCGAAGTGATGAACGAAGTGGGCGTGCCAAAGGGCGTCTACAACGTCGTGCACGGTTTCGGTCCCGACTCTGCGGGTGCGTTCCTGACTGAGCATCCCGGCGTGAACGCGATCACTTTTACCGGCGAAACGCGCACCGGCGAAGCCATCATGAAGGCTGCGGCGAACGGCGTGCGGCCGGTGTCGTTCGAACTCGGCGGCAAGAACGCGGGCATCGTCTTTGCCGACTGCGATTTCGATGCGGCCGTGATAGGTATCGCGCGTTCCGCTTTTGAAAACACAGGGCAGGTGTGTCTCGGTACGGAGCGCGTCTACGTGCAACGGCCGATTTACGAGCGCTTTGTCGATGCGCTTGCGGCACGAGCGAAGGCGTTGCGTCCGGGGCGCCCCGGCGCCGAAGGCACCACCTTCGGTCCGTTGATCTCGCAGACGCATCGCAGCAAGGTGCTGTCGTACTACGAGCAGGCGCGCGCCGACGGCGCGGTGGTCGTAAGCGGCGGCGGCGTACCCGATATGGCGGCCGGGTTGAAGGACGGCGCGTGGATCGAGCCGACGATCTGGACTGGCCTGCCGGACGGCTCGCGCGTGATCCGCGAGGAAATCTTCGGCCCGTGCTGTCACGTCGCGCCGTTCGATGACGAAGCTGAAGTGATCGCGAAAGCCAACGACACGCCCTACGGTCTCGCCGCCACCGTGTGGACGCGCGACACCGGCACCGCGCATCGCATGGCGCGCGCGCTCGACGTGGGCATCTGCTGGATCAATTCGTGGTTTCTGCGCGATCTGCGCACCGCGTTCGGTGGCGCGAAACAGTCGGGGATCGGCCGAGAAGGCGGTATCCATTCGCTCGAGTTCTATACCGAGCTGCGCAACGTATGCGTCAAGCTGTGAGGGCTGAGATGAATCCGTTAAAAACAGAAGGGCTCGCGCCCGAAGCGATCGAGCGCTACGGCGACGAACTCTATCGCGCGTTGCGTCATGCCGAGCCGGTTGCGCCGCTGACCGCACGCGAACCCGGCATTACGATCGACGACGCCTACCGTATCCAGTTGCGGATGATTGAACGCCGCATCGCGCTCGGCGGCGAACGAGTGATCGGCAAGAAGATCGGCGTGACGAGCGAAGCGGTGATGAACATGCTCGACGTGCGCCAGCCGGACTTCGGGCATCTCACGTCGGCGATGGTGTTCGCGGACGGCGCCGCGATTGACGTGTCGCAACTGATCGCGCCGAAGGCCGAGGGCGAAATCGCGTTCGTGCTGAAACACGACCTTGCGGGGCCGGGCGTGACGAATGCGGACGTATTGCGTGCCACCGAGGCCGTACTGCCGTGCTTCGAGATCGTCGACTCGCGTATTCGCGACTGGAAGATCCGCATTCAGGACACCGTGGCCGACAACGCGTCGTCGGGCGTATTCGTGCTCGGCGATCAGGCGATCGACCCGCGCGAACTCGATCTCGCACTGGTCGGCATGACGCTCGAAAAGAACGGCGAGATAGCGGCAACCGGCGCGGGCGCAGCGGCGCTCGGGCATCCGGCCAACGCGGTGGCGTGGCTCGCGAACACCCTCGGCCGGCTCGGCATGACGCTCAAAGCGGGCGAGGTGATTCTGTCCGGCTCGCTCGCGGCAATGGTGCCGGTGACGGCAGGCGACTCGCTGCGGATCAGTCTCGGCGGCATCGGCAGCGCGTCGGTGCGTTTCATTCAGGGAGAAAAACCATGACGCTCGATCAAACGACGATCGACGCCCTCGCGCATCGGCTCGACGAAGCTGAACTGCAACGGGAGGCGGTCACCAAGATCACCGACGCGTATCCGCAGATCGACTGGGCCGACGCGTATGCGATCCAGGATTCGCTGCGTGCCCGCAAGGAAGCGCGCGGCATGAAAGTCGCGGGCTTGAAGATGGGCCTCACGTCGCACGCGAAGATGCGCCAGATGGGTGTGACAGACCCGGTCTACGGCTTTCTCACCGACTACGGTTCGTGCATGGACGGCGCGGCAATCGACACGTCGTCGCTGATCCACCCGAAAGTGGAAGCGGAAATCGCGTTTGTGACGAAGCATCCGCTTGCAGGTCCCGGCTGCCACATCGGCACCGTGCTGGCCGCAACAGACTTTGTGCTGCCCGCGGTGGAAGTGATCGACTCGCGCTACGAAAACTTCCGCTTCGACCTGAAGAGCGTAATTGCCGACAACACATCGTCGGCGCGCTTCGTGACGGGGGGCCGGCATCGCAGCGCCGCCGGTCTCGACCTGAAGAATCTTGGCGTGGTGCTGGAGAAAAACGGTGAAATCGTCGCGACGGCGTCGGGCGCGGCGGTGCTCGGCCATCCGGCCGCCAGCGTCGCGATGCTCGCCAACATGCTCGGCGCGCGCGGCAAGGCCATTCCCGCGGGCACGTTGATCCTGACCGGCGGCGTGACCGAGGCGATTGCAGTTGCCGCCGGCGATTCGGTCACCGCGCGCTTCCAGCATCTTGGCAGCGTTTCAATGCGCTTCGTCTGAGCGAAGCGTGCCTGCATAAACGGAGACATTTATGCCCATCATCAACGTTCATCTCATGGAAGGCCGGACCGACGAACAGAAGGCGCGTTTGATCGGCGCACTGACCGACGCCGCCATCGAATCCATCGGCGCGCCGCGCGAATCGGTGCGCGTGCTGCTGATCGAAATCCCGAAGACGCACTTCGGGATTGGTGGCAAAACCGCATTCGAACTCGGGCGCTAGTGCGCCACGCATCAAAGGAAATCTGTCCATGTCAAACGTACAGGGCGCATCGGCGCCGCAAAAAGTCGCCATCATCGGCTCCGGCAACATCGGCACCGACCTGATGATCAAGATTCTGCGTCACGGCAAGCATGTCGCGATGGCCGCGCTCGTCGGTATCGATCCGCAGTCGGACGGCCTCGCGCGCGCGCAACGGCTCGGTGTGCCGACGACCGCAGGCGGCATCGACGGATTGCTCGCCATGCCGGACTTCGGTGACATCCGCATCGCGTTCGACGCCACCTCGGCAGGCGCGCACAAGCATCACAACGCGCTGCTGCGGGCGCACGGCATCAAGGTCATCGACCTGACGCCCGCCGCGATCGGACCGTATGTGATTCCGTCGATCAATCTCGACGACGAACTCGACGCGCCCAACATCAACATGGTGACGTGTGGCGGGCAGGCGACGATTCCGATGGTCAACGCGGTGTCGCGTGTGGCGAAGGTCCACTACGCGGAGATCGTTGCGTCGATTTCCAGCCGCTCTGCCGGTCCAGGCACGCGCGCCAACATCGACGAATTCACCGAAACCACGTCGAAGGCGATCGAGGTGCTCGGCGGTGCGACGCGCGGCAAGGCGATCATCGTTCTGAACCCGGCCGAACCGCCGCTCATCATGCGCGACACCGTCTTCACGCTGTCCGATCCCGCGGATCGCGACGCCATAGAAGCGAGCGTCGCTGCGATGGCCGAGCGCGTGCAACGCTACGTGCCGGGTTACCGGCTCAAGCAGCGCGTGCAGTTCGATCTGTTCGACGCAAGCCAGCCGCTGAACGTGCCGGGCGTCGGCCCGATCACAGGGCTGAAGACCTCGATCTTTCTCGAAGTGGAGGGCGCCGCGCACTATCTGCCGGCTTATGCGGGCAACCTCGACATCATGACCTCGGCCGCGCTCGCGTGCGCCGAACGTATCGCCGAAACGCGGCTCGCGCCGCTCGCGGCCTGAACGCGCAACGGAGCGACCATGCATAACCGTAAACTTTATATTTCCGACGTGACACTGCGCGACGGCAGCCACGCGATCCGTCATCAATACAGCATCGCGAACATGAAGGCGATCGCGCGCGCACTCGACGATGCGCGCGTCGATTCAATCGAGGTCGCACACGGCGACGGACTCTGCGGATCGAGCTTCAACTACGGCTTTGGCGCGCACAGCGACGTCGAATGGATTGCGGCCGTCGCTGAAACGGTCAGCCACGCGAAGGTCGCCACGCTGTTGCTGCCAGGCGTCGGCACCGTTCACGATCTGCGCAACGCCTACGATGCGGGCGCGCGCATTGTGCGCGTTGCGACGCATTGCACCGAGGCGGATGTGTCGAAGCAGCATATCGAGCACGCGCGCGAACTCGGCATGGACACCGTCGGCTTTCTGATGATGAGCCACATGACGACGCCCGCCGCATTGGCCCAGCAGGCAAAGCTGATGGAAAGCTATGGCGCGACCTGCGTCTATGTCGTGGACTCGGGCGGCGCACTCTCGATGGACGGCGTGCGCGAGCGCTTCCGCGCCTTCAAGGACGTGTTGAAGCCCGGCACCCAGACCGGCATGCACGCGCACCACAACCTGTCGCTCGGCGTGGCGAATTCGATTGTCGCGGTCGAGGAGGGCTGCGACCGGATCGACGCATCGCTGGCGGGCATGGGTGCGGGGGCGGGCAACGCGCCGCTCGAAGTGTTTATCGCGGCGGCGGACCGGCTTGGGTGGAATCACGGCTGCGATGTGTACGGCCTGCTCGACGCAGCCGATGACATCGTGCGTCCGTTGCAGGATCGGCCGGTGCGTGTCGACCGCGAAACGCTGGCGCTTGGCTATGCGGGCGTCTATTCGAGCTTCCTGCGGCACGCCGAGGCGGCCGCCGGGAAATACGGTCTGAAGACGATCGATATTCTTGTGGAGCTGGGCCGGCGGCGCATGGTCGGCGGGCAGGAAGACATGATCGTCGATGTCGCGCTCGATCTGAAGAAGTAACCCCGTTGCGGGCGGCCGCCAGGCCGTCCACCCACAAAGGCTCACGAAAACAATATCAAGGAGACAGCAAGATGGAAGTTCGAATCGCGTTCAGGCGAGGGATGCTGCTGGCCGGCATTTGCGCCGCACTCAGCACCAACGTGCACGCCACCGAAGGCGGCAGCGACACGATAGGCGAGGGCGCGGAGGCCTTTTTCGCCGGAGCGTTTCCGCCTGCGGGTCTATATGGACTGCTGTACTACACGCATTACTTCGCGTCGCGCTTCAACGACTCGCACGGCAACAGTTCTGTGCCAGGGTTCAAGCTGAATGCCGACGTGCTGATTCCGAGGCTCCTGTACATGTCGAATCTGTCGCTGCTCGGCGGGCGCTTCGGCGCGTATGTGGTGCTGCCGATGGAGCATCTGTCGCTGGACGCGGGAGGCGCGTCGTTCGATCGCACCAATCTCGGCGATCTGATCGTGAGCCCAGCGTTAATCGCGTGGGGCGATGGTTCCCTGCGAACGGTGGGCGCGCTCGAATTCGTGCTGCCGACCGGACAGTATGACAAGAACGCAGCGCTAAACACCGGCAAGCACTATTACACGGTGAGACCGATATTCGGCGTCAGCTGGTTTCCGGCCCCCGGACTGGAGATGTCGGCGAAGATCACTTACAGCTTTAACTCGATGAACACCGCGACCGACTACCACTCGGGCCAACTGTTCCACGTCGACTATGGCGCGAGCTATGCGGTGACGACAAAGGCGCGGGTCGGCATTGCGGGCTATTTCGTCAAGCAGACCACGGACGACACGCAATATGGCGCGTCGGTGAACGGCGACGGTTTTCGCGGTCAGGTCTTCGCAATCGGCCCGGGGTTTCGCTACGAGTTTGCGAAGGGGAGCGTGGACGTGCGTGTGGTGAAGGAGCTTTTCGTGAGAAACAGACCGGCGGGCGAGGCGGTGTGGGCGCGCGCTGTCATCCCGTTCTGACAATCAATCAATGCCGCCGCCAGGAAGGCGACGGCCAAGGAGTTCACCATGACACAGCAACACGATCCTGAAATCGGCCTGCGGATTCGCGCGGCGGGCCTCGACACGAATTATCACGACGTCGGCGCCGGCGAACCGGCGTTGCTGATTCACGGCTCGGGGCCCGGGGTCACCGCGTGGGCAAACTGGCGTCTTACGATCCCAGCGCTCGCCCGTACGCGCCGCGTGATCGCACCCGACATGGCGGGTTTCGGCTACACGGAGCGTCGCGCGGGCACACATTGCGACATGGATCTGTGGGTGAACCACTTGGTCGGTCTGCTGGACGCGCTTGACATCGAGCGCACCGACCTGGTCGGCAACTCGTTCGGCGGCGCCCTCGCGCTGGCAATGGCCGTGCGTCATCCGGAGCGCGTGCGCAAGCTAGTGCTGATGGGTGCAGCGGGTGTGCGCTTCGATCTGACGCCGGGGCTCGATGCAGTGTGGGGCTATGAGCCAACGGTCGCGAACATGCAAAGCATCATGAACGTGTTCGCGTTCGATCGTTCACGCCTCACGCCCGAGTTGGCGGAGTCGCGCTATCGGGCCAGCATCCGGCCCGGCTATCAGGAGTCGTTTTCCGCGATGTTTCCGGCGCCGCGGCAACGCTGGGTCGATGCGCTCGCGTGTCACGAACATGAACTGGGCGAGGTCCGACAATCGACGTTGATCGTGCATGGCCGCGACGATCAGGTGATTCCGCTCGCCAACTCGCTGCGGCTGCTCGAACTCATCGGCCCGTCGCAATTGCACGTCTTCGGTCAATGCGGGCACTGGACGCAGATCGAACATGCCGATGCGTTCAATCAGTTGGTCGACAAATTTCTGGTGGGTTAGAAAAGCTGGCGAGGCGGTCGATCCTCAGTGCGGCAAGACGGGCGCCGCCAGAAAGCTTCGGCGTAGTCGCGTATGTGGTGTGTCACGCCGTTCAGCCTATGGGGTTTGCCCTGCCGACAGGCTAGCGTTTGGTCTCGACGGCACGTTCATGTTTATGTCGATTGGGGGATCGCCCATGCGGGAACACTCGCTTCGGCGCTGCCACGGCAGTGATTCCCGTCGATGCTTCGAAGAACTGCCGCGTGCGGTTCACATGATCAGTGTCGACGCTGAGCTCGCAGGAGCACTGCTTGTCCAGACGAGGCGCCATCCTTTTCCATCGCGTCAAGTAAACGGGCAGATAGAGAAACTGACCCAATCGTGACGCCACGGAGCCGACTTTTCAAGCGTGACAAACGATTATCTGCGGTCGCTCGGCATCGCGCGTTTGCTTTTCTCGTAACCGGCCATTCGCTATAAGCAAGTTCCAAAGGAAGATGAATGTCCGCAACATGGCCGATGAGCTGGCAGTGGCGATCTTCGCGTCAATGGCAGTTCCACCTCCGGAAGCTGTCATTCGAATGATGAGCAGCCGTGGGACCGCTGTGGGTCGTGTGCTGCCGATCGCAGCCTCGCGAGGTTGACGTTGTGTATGCAAATTGCATGGGTCGGCACACGGCCACGAAGTGTCATTCGCCCCTATTGTTGAACAGACGTTCAGACGTCGGTTCTGCAATCGCAAGCGGCCATTGGCCTCCAGAACACGAACGCCTATCTTCGATCGCCATATTTTCCGCTGTCGACAGCTCACCTTGAGACCGAAACAGTGGAAGACACGGTCGCTGCTCTTGATGCCTTGGCGCAATCTGGCGTCGGATTTTGCCGACGCGCACCATAAGTCCCACCACGCAACAGATGCCGCAATAGTCCGAACAGGAAGGCGCAATACGCTGAGATATCGGCATGCATTCGCGACGCCGAGTGCTATTCTTCAGACGCCGGGACTCACGCGTTTCCGTCCGGCTCTGCGGGTCGTCGGCAGCCATTCCGCACGCAGCGGAAAAGGGGCTGTATGTTACATGCGGAACTACCTCGGCCCGCGCGACGCGCACTGCGTCGACAGCAATCGCGCGGACACATCTGGCTCGCCATCGGCATTTCGCTGACTGGACTGTCCCTGACGCCCGTGGCGCTCGCGGCGGGCAGCCTTCCGCAAGGCGGCCGGTACGTCGCCGGCACGGGCACGATAGCCAGCCAGCGGAACGGTCTCGTGATCACGCAACCGGGTTCGACGCGCGGCGTGATTGACTGGAACAGTTTCTCGATCGGCAGGCACAACAGCGTGACATTCGACAACGGCTCGGGCGCGACCCTTAACCGGGTAACGGGTGGCTCACCCTCGGCCATTCTCGGCAGGCTCAGTGCAACGGGAAGCCTGTACGTGATCAATCCGCAGGGCATCGTCGTGGGCCCGTCGGGTGTGATCAGCACGGGTGGCCGCTTCGTCGCGTCCACCCTCGATGTCTGCAACGGCGCATTCATGACCGGTAGCGGCACGCTCACACTGTCGGGCGACTCCGATGCAAGCGTGATCAACCTCGGCAGCATCAGTTCGAGCGGCGGCGATGTGTTCGTGATTGCACGACACGCCGTCATCAACGCCGGGGCCGTGGCGGCACCCAATGGCACGGCGGAACTGGCCGCGGGCGAGCAGGTGTTGCTGCAGGACTCGGCCAGCAGCAGGCAGGTGTTCGTGCAGACAGGCAGTCAGGGCATGGTCGTAGACAAGGGGCGGATAACGGCCGCACAGGTCAGCCTGCAGGCCGCCGACGGCAACGTGTATGCGCTCGCAGGCAGCGGCACGCGCATCCGCGCGACGGGCACGGCCAGCCGCGACGGCCATGTGTGGCTGGTCGCCGACAGCGGCCGTGTGGACCAAGTCGGCAAGATCACCGCGAGCAACGCGGACGACAGCGGCGGGACCGTCGATACACAGGCGGCACAGCTGACGTTCGGCAAGCACACAGTGGTCAATGCAGCCCAATGGAATCTCTCGACGCCTGTTTTCACGATCGATGATGTCGCCGCGCATGCATTGCGCCGCAGCCTGAACGCCGGCACCTCGGTCGATGTCACCACGACGGGTGCAAACGGCACAACGGGCGACCTGGGCGTCGCGTCGAGCCTGCGCTGGAAGAGTTCCGCTTCGCTCACGCTTGCCGCGTACCGCGATGTCTCAGTGGCAAGCGGCAGGACGATTGCGAACAACGGAACGGGCAATTTGACCTTGCGCGCCGACGCTTCGGGCATCGATAACGGCGGCAGCGTCGTCAACAATGGCACCATCGACTGGTCGAAGAGTACGGGCATCGTCAGCGCGCTCTACGATATGAACGGCAGTTACAGCCCCGGTACGTCGATCGGCAATGCTTTATGGACCGCCCCGGCTTACAGCGGCCTGGTCACGCAGATCACCGGCTATCGACTGGTCAATTCGGTAGCGGACCTTCAGGCCGTCGGCAACGACATGACCGGCAACTACGCACTGGGAAAGGATATCGAAGCGAACAACGCTGCGTTCACAACGCTGGGCACTACCGACTACACGATTAGCGCGCCGTTCGCCGGCCAATTCGACGGCATGTGGCATACCATTTCGAATTTTTCGCCGAACCTCGACGCTATCTTCGGTGACATCGGGCAAGGCGGCGTCGTGCGCGACCTGAAAGTCGACGGCCACCCGCCCGCCAATGACACAGGGTTCTACGGTGGAATCGGCCTCCTGGCGATCAATAGCCATGGCACGATCGTCAATACATTCGCCTCTGGCGCGAACAGCTGCGAATGCTTTTCCGCAACGCTATCAGGACTCGTTGGGTCGAACTACGGGCTGATCGAACGCTCTGGAAGCAGTGTTACGGTTCGGACCGGTGGCGAGGCGGCCGGACTCGTTTTCACCAACTATGGGAGGATCGACGAGTCGTATGCAACGGGCTCCGCTACAGGCTTTTATACGCATGGCGGTGGCGCCGGGCTAGTCCTGGAGAACTTCGGTTCCGTTACGCAGTCGTTTGCATCGGGCAGAGTCTCGAGCGGCAACGGGTTGGTCCAGGGAGGCATTTGCGTGGACTGTTCGGGTCTCGGCACCGACGTTTACTGGGATGTCCAGACAACCGGGCAACCGACGAGCGGCGGCAACCTTCCTGCGTCCAACGGGCTCACCACGGCCCAGATGAGCAACCCGGCGAGCTTCGTTGGCTGGGACTTCGGGCCGAACGGCGTGTGGGTCATGCCAACTGGCGCCACGCATCCAGTGCTGCGGTGGCAAGTGGAACATTAGCCTGGCGCGATGTTGGTGGAACTGTCCATCGCGCAGACGACTCGAGACCGGAGTGGGTCGAGCTGAGCCATCGGCCTTGATGTGTTTCGGTTCAATGCGAAGAAAATGACCCGCATGCCATGTCCACGAGCAGTTGACCTTATCGTGCCGGTTGGAGTACAGGCAGTAACGTCGAATGTCTGAGAATGGCCATTTGTGAGACGTTTGCGAAATGCCGTTCCGATGTGTCTGATGGGTCGCGTGCCGCCGATCGCGTCAGGCAGAGGTCGGCCACCTACGGTTGTTCGCCCTTGCGCTTAGATGGTCATTCAACCGGCTGCTCTACTCAAGGAGCGGCCCGAAAGCCAGATTCCGTCCCAGAGAAGATGTCGGCATTTTCCTCACGAGCCTGTCAGACAATGTGTCGCTGGATCGTCAGCAGCCACGCACGCAGATTGCGGTCGGGCCAAAAGGCTTTCCAGCGCGCGAGCGCCCGCTCGGCCGTATCGTGAACCAGATGGTCAGCCCAGACTGAGTCGCCCGTCAGCGCACGCGCATAGCCGCGGCTGCGGGAGCCGAGATATCACTTCCCCGTCGGGGTTCACGCGGCGCTGACGGTCGCCCGAGCGCGCATCAATAGCCGCTGCTGCTGCTGGTGCCGCTGCTGCTGCCCGACGAGCTCGTGTCGCCCGTGGACTGGCACGCGGCCAACGACAACGATGCGACTCCTAGCGCGATGATCACGCATACGGCCGATAGCAGTCTTGATACTTTCATTTAGAACTCTCCTGCACGGCAAACGCGACTGACTTGTCGCGCGGCCGCGCGTTGAGCCGGCGAGTCGCGGATCGCTGGCGGCAAGTGCCGCGACGCCGGTGAACGTTTAAAAAAAGGACAGACAACCTCCTGCAAAACGGGGACGCAACTGCTGTGCGCGGCCGACGATTCCGTTTCGCGGTTCCACGGCTTCGCGGTCTTGCACGCGACGCGCCTAATCTACAAACGCCCACCGGCGCGCCATTATTCCACCGCATTGGTTATTTATGACACGTATCGCCTCGGGACGATGCACGCTCGATGCGGCACAGACTTTGCGCAAGTGCGCCGCGACCGTTTGCTGGCATAGCGCCGCATCGCTAGAACGACGTTCGCGGTTGCCGACGATACCTTGTTCGTGAAGCGCGGCGGATGTCCGAAGAACCCGGAAGCGGCCGATGGTATCGCAACCCCATGACCGGCTAATGTGGGTCGTGTGCTGCCGATCGCAGCCTCGCGAGGTTGACGTTGTGTATGCAAATTGCATGGGTCGGCACACGGCCAGGAAGAGACGTTCGACGCGCACTGGCGAATCGTTGACTATCGGCATAGACAATTTCGCCGTCGCCGCAAAGGGAGCAACCATAGTCGGGTAAGATCGTTTCCGAAAACTGCGCACTGGCCGATGCAACATCGCATCTAGCGATGCCATTATCAAGTATTGACCAGGAAGGATTTAGATAACCGTGAGAACAGAGCCATTCCTACTCGCGATAATTGCGATGCTGCTAAGCAGCCCTTGCCGGGCGGTTGAACCTGCTGCGGCGGTGCCACAGCAAGGCGCTTCGCGTCCTTCCCCGACGGCCATCTCGGAGTACGCGCGCGCGATTCAAAAACGGATAGTGCCCGCCACGAATGCATTGGTGACCGAAGGCGACAAAGACACTGAGGCCGTTTTCCCCGTGGAGATTGATGCGGAAGGGTAACGTGCTATCAATCACTGTGAAGACCTCAAGTGGTGATCCAAAATACGATAGCGCTTACATGGACGCGATCAAGAAAGTCGGACTGCCCAAACCTCCCCAAGGTTTGCCGTTGAAATTGAATCTTGTTGTTCGACCCTTCCACAGTACTCGTGACTGGGACTATAGGTCCTCCCACGCGAACTGACCCAGAAGAGCGTGTCCCATGGAGGTGTCCACGGTACCCTTCTGCTGCAGATGCAAAGCTGGAATGTCTGCTAAGCGTTTCGGCGACTGTCCCTTGTGGGTCGACCTGCGACGATCATCCGCTGCGGGCCGGCAAGCGGTTCTCAATTCAGCTATCGGTCCGGGTTCGTTAAGGGTTATTCGATGCCTGCCATTGGCCGCAGGAATGTGACGGTGCCTCTGCGCGTATTGGCAGGCGTCGAATAACCCTTAACGAACTGGGACCTTCAAAGTTACTTTGTCCCTTCACGTGGATGATAGTTCAGAGGATGGAATGACAAACCCAAGGCCCGCCAGATATAGCCGCTCACTCCATCTGTAGCAATTCTGTAGCAAACCAAAATTCACCCCGCGGTACCGCGCCCATATCCCCACGGCAACAATCGACCGATATCCGAACGTTGCGATATGACAGCGCCTCTTCATCCAAAAAAACCGTCTTATTTTCGCTCGAAATCTGTCACCATTTCATGCGACACCGACTGTGAGCGTAGCGCTGGTCCTGCATTGCGGAAGTGTGTCCTAACGGGAGAGTCCTGATGAGCAAGAAGTCCGAAACGAGCGGTAAGAGCGGCGCGAATGAGTCGACCGCTGCGACGCTGGCCGCGCTGGCGAATTACATCAGTGAGTTCGTCATCAATGGGACGCTCGACACCCGATGCGCCGCGAAACTAGTTAAGCGCCTGAGAAAGGAAGCGGAAACCATTTTGGAAAATGGAAGCGCGACAAGGCTGGCACAAAAGGATCTGAAGAAAGCGTTCGACACGGTTGACGCTGCAGTCCAGGACCACGATGCGAAACTGCTGGTCACAGCTAACGCAGCACTACGTACAGCAGACGAGGAGAAAAAGGCGGAAAAGTCGCCACTGAAGACTCGCACGCCTTGACGCTGTAGTAGCTGCGTCCCTCAGATAATGTTTTCAACGGCGAGATACGCCCGCAGAATCACCTGTAGCACGGTCAGTACCGGCCATCAAGCGTCATTCGCCCCTCCCGTTAGACAGACGTTCAGACGTCGGCTCCGCATTGCAAACGGTCCTTGGCCTTTGGGACACGAGCGCCGGTATCGTCCATCGCCATAGGCTGTCCACAGCACGTGTCACAGGCGACTGGCAGAACCCGGTCGCGTCGTGGCGCAGTTTCGCGTTGAATTCGTAAAAGCATCCGGAGATGCCGGTACACGCCAGGCGGCCACAGCGCACAGAATAAAAGGCGAAGAAGGCGCAAAACGCAGAGATATCGGCATGCGTCGGCGACGCCAGCGGCTATTCTTCAGACGCTGCGACTATTGCGTTTGCGGCCGGCTCTGCGGGTCGTCGGCAGCCATTCCGCGCCCCACGCGGAAAGGGGGGGTATGTCACGGTCACGTCCAAAACTACCTCGGCGCACGCGACGCGCACTGCATCGTCGGCAGTCAGCCGGACGCCTGTGGCTCGTCATCGGCAGCGCGCTCACCGGTCTGTCCTTTGCACATGCGGCGCTCGCGGCGGGCAAACTTCCACAAGGCGGCACTTACGTGGCCGGCGCCGGCGCGATAGCAAGCCAGGCCAACGGCCTCGTGATCACGCAACCGGGTTCGACGCGCGGCGTGATCGAGTGGAACAGTTTTTCGATCGGCAGGAACAACAGCGTGACGTTCGACAACGGCTCGGGCGCGACGCTGAACCGCGTGACGGGCGGCTCGCCGTCCGCCATCTTCGGCAGGCTCAGTGCAACGGGGAGTCTGTATGTGATCAATCCGCAAGGCATCGTCGTGGGGCCATCGGGCGTGATCAGCACCGGTGGCCGTTTCGTCGCGTCAACGCTCGATGTCTGCGACTCCGCGTTCATGCAGGGCGGTGGTTCCCTCACGTTGTCGGGCGACCCGAACGCAAGCGTGATCAACCTCGGCAAGATCAGTTCGAGCAGCGGCGATGTGTTCCTGATTGCGCGACACGCCGTGATCAACGCGGGCACTATCACAGCGCCAAACGGCACGGCCGAACTGGCTGCTGGCGAACAGGTGTTGTTACAGGACTCGGGCAGCAGCAGACAGGTATTCGTGCAGATGGGCAGTCAGGGCACCGTGGTCAATAGAGGGCACATCAAGGCCGCGCAGGTCAGCCTGCAGGCCGCCGACGGCAATGTCTACGCGCTCGCTGGCGGCGGCACGCGCATTCGCGCGACGGGTACCGCGAATCGTGATGGCCACGTGTGGCTCGTCGCCGATGGCGGCCGTGTCAGTCAACTCGGCAAGATCTCCGCGAGCAACGCGGATGGCAGCGGCGGAACGGTCGACACGCAAGCGGCACAACTCGCATTCGGCAGGCAGGCAGCCGTTCACGCGGGCCAATGGAACCTTTTGACGCCGGCTTTCACGATCGATGATGCCGCCGCGCGCGCGTTGCAGCGCAGCCTGAACGCGGGCACGTCGATCGATGTCACGACCACAGGCGCGAACGGCGCAACGGGCGACCTGGGCATTGCTTCGAGCCTGAGCTGGAGCGGTCCGGCTTCGCTCACGCTTGCCGCGTACCACAACGTCTCCGTGACGACGGGCACGACGATAGCGAACAATGGTGCGGGCAATCTGGCCTTGCGCTCCGACGCTTCGGGCATCGATAACGGCGGCGGCGTCATCAACAATGGCACCATCGACTGGTCGAAAAGTACGGGCATCGTCAGCACGCTCTACGATATGAACGGCAGTTACAGCCCCGGCACGCTTGTCGGCAATGCGGCCTGGAGCGTGCCGCTCTACAGCGGGCTGGTGACGCAGATCACCGGCTATAAACTCGTCAATTCGGTCACGGACCTGCAGAGCATCGAGAACGATCTTGCCGGCAACTACGCACTCGGCAAGGACATCGATGCTAGCAATTCCGCGTTCACAACGCTCGGTTACTCTCCCGCCACGCCGTTCACGGGTCAGTTCGACGGTATGTGGCATACGATTTCCAACATCTCTCCGCGTTTCGACGCGGTTTTTAACGATATTGGGGCGAAGGGTGTCGTGCGCGACGTGAACGTCAACTCGAAGGTCGGCACAACGGTTTTCTTTTTTGACGGGACCGCAATATTGGCCACCAGCAATCACGGAACGGTGGCCAACGTCTTTACATCCGGGGCCATTACCTCACAGTCCAATGATGCAGGCGACTCATTCGCCGGGCTTGTCGCCACTAACTACGGGCTGATCGCGCGCTCGGGCAGCAGCGCGACGGTTACGGCCGACGGTTCTGTCGCCGGGCTGGTTATCCTTAACGAAGGTACGATCACCGAGTCATACTCGATCAGCCGAGTCTCCGGAATCAGCTCGCACGGCCCAGCGGGAGGACTCGTCGCGTACAACGGCGGAACGATCACACAGTCCTTTGTGTCGGGTCCCGTGGGGTCGGAATCGCGGCTGGTAGGCGGTGTCTGCGCCAGTTGCAGTGGTCTTGGCAACGATGTCTATTGGGACGTACAGACAACGGGACCGTCGAGTGGCGGCAACCTGCCAGCATCGAACGGGCTCACTACCGCCCAGATGAGCGCCCCGGCGAGTTTTGTCGGCTGGGACTTCGGTCCGAGTGGCGCCTGGACGATGCCGCCCGGGGCCACGCACCCCGTCCTGACCTGGCAAGTCACCGGGCAGTGAGCCATATTTTATGAGCTGGGCCAGATCAGCATGCCGACGCTGCTGCTGATCGGCCAGAAGGACACGACGGCGATCGGCAAGGACGCCTCGCCGCTCGAGGTGCGCGCGAAGCTCGGCCATTACCCCGAATTGGGCCGCGCGGCCGCGAAGGCGATTCCCCATGCGACGCTGGTTGAGTTCGCGGGGCTCGGTCACGCGCCGCAGATGCAGGACCCGGAAGCGTTTCATCAGGCACTACTCGATGGACTCGCGGCGGTGCCGACCAATCGTTGAGCGTTCAAACGGCTTTCTGTCCCGCTACCGTACTCCTGCGTCGTTCACCGCCAGGCGAAACGTCCTGGTAGCTACGTTATGGCCCTTCGCGGATTTCCAGGGAGGACGCTTGCGGACAGGCTCTAGTCGGCCAGGAACTGCTTGCGACCTGAAGACAGCCTAACCGTCAACCGAAGTGGCGGGATGCATTTCAAGCGCCGCGTTGGCGTCCCTTTTAAACGGAACCGCCGCCAGCACCGATGCAAGTACCATCAGACCTCCGCCAAACCATGCCCAGCCAGAAAGATGCTCACCGAGCCATACGTATGCGAATAGCGCGCCGAACGCGGGCTCGCTTCCCATCAGCAAAGCGACGCGCGTTGGGTTGCTGCGCTTGACGGCGAAGTTCTGTGCGAAGAAAGCGAACAACGTACAGGCGAGCACGAGGTAAGCGATGCTCGCCCAGAAGTCACCGTGCCCACTGAGCGACGGCAGCGCATCCCAATGTTGTGACGGCAGCACGAACGTCGCCAGGACACTGCCCAATGCAACGACGCCTGCCTGGACCGCCGTCACCGACAGCGGAGCAAGTTCCGATTCGCGCATCACACGCTTGGTCACGCACACCATCAGCGCACGCAGTAACGCCGCAAGAAGAATCAGCGCGTCGCCCGCGGTCGGAATGATCACGCCTGCGCTCACGAACGCAGCGCCCGTCAGCGACAGGCCCACGGCGATCCATTCGCCACTCGACGGCTTTCGTCGTAGCAACACCCATTCGACCAGCGGCGTAAGCGCGACACACAGACTGATAAGGAACGCCGCATTCGACGCGCGTGTGTGCGCTATCCCGAAAGTCTCGGCCAAAAAGATGCCGAGCAGGATTGCACTGGAGCCGAGCGCACCCAGCAAGGCGGACGCTTTGACGTGTCGGAGCGAGCGCAACGCCGGCGACAACACGAGGAACGTCAGCCCGAAGCGCAACGCCAGCAGACCGAGCACGGGATAGATCGTGAGCGCGCCTTTCACGACCCCATAACTGGTGCCCCACACCATCGCGACCGCAAGCAGCATGAGGTCGGATATCCATAACGCGCTCTTTTGCTTCGACATGACGGACCTTCCGTTTTCATTCGAACGGCCCAAATTGTCGGGTATTGCATTGGCAAATATAATCCGGGTCAGTGGAACATCTTTTATGTTTGAGATGCACAAATGACTGGCGCGCGTGCGAGGGTCGCGATGAATCCCAATGAACTCTTTGCGTTGCTACCCGACATGGCGACGTTTGCGAGGGTTGTCGACGCCGGCAACTTCTCCATTGCCGCGCGGCAACTGGGCAGTACACCGTCGACTGTCAGTCGGCAGATCAAGCGCCTTGAGGATTCGCTTGGCACGCGCTTGCTTGAGCGCTCGACCCGTAGCATCCGTTTGACGGATTCAGGCGCGCAGATCTACCGGTATTGCCGGGATATGGTCGGCGCAGCGTCGGGCGCCGTCGACGTCGCGGGACAAGTGACGGGTGATCCGCGAGGCAAGGTCAGCATCAGTGCGCCGATTTCATTTGCGAGATCTGTCATCCATCCGCTTGTTCCCGAATTTCTGCGCATGTGGCCCGACGTGGATGTCCATCTGGTCTTCGCCGACCACGAAGTCGATCCGCTACGTGACGATGTCGATATGGTGATCCGACTCACGCGTTCGCCTCCGCCAGGCCTTGCTGCCCGGCGACTTGGAGCGGTCAAATGGGTTCTATGCGCGTCACCTGCCTATCTCGCGGAACGGGGGACCCCGGCCGAGCCGCACGACCTTGCTCGGCATGCATGCATGTATCTAGGGGAGACGGTCGACGACAATCGATGGCATTTCCGCCGCGACTCTGAGACACAGTCGGTCGAAGTGAAGGGGCGATACATCGCCAATGATGCGGGCGCGCGATTGGATGCTGCGCTGCATGGCCTGGGCATTGCGAGCTTGCCCGATTTTGCTGCTGCGCAGGCGATTTCCAGGGGCGGCATTGTCCGGGTGCTGACCGACTGGGAGTTCGAGGCCCGTACATATATGGGACCGGTCTGGCTGCTTTATCCGTCGAGTCGTTTTTTACCGTCTCGAGCACGTGCGCTCATCGATTACCTGGTGAGCCAGCTTCACGACAGGTAGGCTGCCACACCGACGGCATCAGGCGCGCAGGGCTGCGCGCCTCCTTTGCTGTCAGCCGTGGTAGAAGCCGTCGGTGACCGAGTTTTGCAGCACGCCGTCGACATAGACGCCGACAGGGTCGCCATCAGCGGACGTGAGGATCGAGCCGATGTGCTGGCCGGGTAGTTTCATCCGGCCGCCTTGGATTTTGGTCATCTCCTGGTGATCAAGTTCTGCAGAATTCTGGATGTCGTCGATGGTCAGCGTGTTCATGATGTGTCTCCTTGAAAGAGGGTTGTACAAACATTTAAGCGGCCGGCTGCTTGCAGCACACAACGCACATGTCATGCCATCCGGGCGTGACATGTGCGGAGCGCATCCCCCCGTGAATCGCGATGATGCGAGTTTGGGCGCCACCATCACTTAGCCAAACGAAGTTGGAAAATCGCTGACATGGCCTTGCTTTCCTTCTCCTGCACGTACTTCAGGTCTGCCTGCTTCGCTATCCGCCCGCCACTCATGTGCGTGCCCCACATATACGCTTTGCTGCTCCTGGCCATCTCCGTCAGATCATCTACTCTTTTTCCTGTTCGAAAGCGAGGCTCTACGCCCGATCCTGACTTAATCGGTGTTGCCGCGCGCCGTGGACACGCAGATATATCTAGGCATGAACGACAGCAACGAATCGCAGGCGTTCTTGACCGAACCGCCCCACTGGTCGATGGTGGCGCATCGATTACACGTACGTGGACCTCCTGGCGGCATCCGACGTTCAAGTTCCGATGTCGCCATTTTTAATTCATCCATTGAAAGGAAATCACCCATGGACCTGAACCTGACAGGCAAGCTCGCACTGGTGAGCGGCAGCACAGCCGGCATCGGTCTCGCTATCGCCACCACGTTGGCGCAGGAGGGCGCTCGTGTGATCGTGAACGGCCGCGCCCAGTCATCTGTGGACGACGTGGTCGCGCAGCTGAAAGCGCAGACGGGCAGCGACGTGCAGGGATTTGCGGGCGATCTCAGTACGGCCGCTTCAGCAGAAGAGCTCGCGCGACGCTATCCGGACGTGGAAATTCTGGTCAACAACCTGGGCATCTTCGAGCCCAAGCCGTTTGAAGAGATTCCCGATGCGGACTGGCAGCGGTTCTTCGACGTCAATGTCTTGAGTGGGGTACGCCTCGCTCGCCTGTTTTTGCCTGCGATGAGGCAGGCCAACTGGGGGCGCATCATTTTCATTTCGAGCGAAAGTGCGGTGCAGATTCCAGCTGAAATGATCCACTACGGGATGACGAAAACCGCGCAGCTGGCGGTCTCGCGGGGGCTCGCCGAAGCCGTTGCCGGCACGGGCATTACGGTCAATAGCGTGCTGCCGGGGCCGACGAAATCGCGGGGAGTGGGTGAATTCGTGGAGACCCTTGCCAAGGCCGACGGCAAATCGTTTGAAGCGTTCGAAACAGAGTTCTTCGAGAAGGTCCGTCCCACCTCGCTCATCAAGCGATTTGGTTCGCCGCAGGAAATCGCGTCGCTCGTGGCCTATATCGCCAGTCCGCTTTCGTCGGCCACGACGGGAGCCGCGTTGCGGGCCGACGGGGGCGTTATAAAGAGCGCCTTCTAGACCCCGAAGGCATTGGGCCGACTTCTCACACGACCGGCCCCAACTCAGTGCAAAGACAAGGGCGGCTTGCCATGAGCCGCCCTTTTTTCGTGCGTCGCCGTGTCCGCCGATCGGTTCGCGAACCGCTTATCTGGCCGCCATCATTTCATCGCGCACCTCGGCGCCGATCTCGAACGAGCGCAGCCGCGCGGCGTGATCGTAAATCTGCGCGGTCAGCATCAACTCGTTCGCGCCGGTCTGCTCGATGATCGATTGCAGACCTTCGCGGATTGCGTCGCGATCGCCGAGCACCGTGCAGGCGAGCGCACGCGCGACGTTGTTCAACTCCATCTCCGACGCGTCGAGCCGCTCGACCGGCGGCTGCAATCGTCCCGGTGTGCCGCGCCGCAGATTGATGAACTGCTGCTGCAGCGACGTGAACAGGCGTGCGGCTTCGTCGTTCGTGTCGGCGGCGAACAGATTGACGCCGACCATCGCATAGGGCTTCGCCAGCGTCGCGGACGGCCGGAACTGCGTGCGATACACCTGCAACGCGGTCATCATGTAATCGGGCGCGAAGTGCGACGCGAACGCGAACGGCAGCCCGAGCGCCGCGGCCAGTTGCGCGCTGTACAGCGACGAACCGAGCAGCCACAGCGGCACGTTCAGGCCCGCGCCCGGCACCGCGCGAATGCGCTGGCCCGCGACCGGCTCAGCGAAATACCGTTGCAATTCGACGACGTCGTCGGGGAAGGTTTCGGCGCTCGCCTGGAGATCGCGGCGCAGCGCGCGAGCGGTGGTCTGATCGGTGCCGGGCGCGCGGCCGAGGCCGAGATCGATCCGCCCCGGATACAGCGACGCGAGCGTGCCGAACTGCTCGGCGATCACGAGCGGCGCATGGTTCGGCAGCATGATGCCGCCGGAGCCGACGCGAATCGTCTTCGTGCCGCCGGCCACGTAGCCGATCACGACCGAGGTCGCCGCGCTCGCGATACCGGTCATGTTGTGATGCTCGGCGAGCCAGTAACGCTTGTAGTTCAGCTTTTCCGCGTGCTGCGCGAGTGACAGTGTGTTCCTGAACGCGTCAGCCGGCGTGGCACCCGCGGTGACCGGCGAAAGATCGAGAACCGAGAAGGGGATCATTGTCTGTTGATTGCGATGGGCGGCGCTTTTGCGCGATGGGGCATTGTGGCAAAGCGGCGCCTTTTCTGCTGGCGGCGCGGCGATGCCCCTGTCGACCGAAGGGTCGGCAGGACCGATGAGGCGCACTGAGGCGCGACCCATGGCGCGGAAATTGCGCGTGCGTAGCGTGTTCGTGCGGCGGTGCTTCGCATTCGCAGTGCGCCCGAATCAGCAATCCAGCGAGTGACCGTGCGCCGATCGGAATTCGAGTGTACGGTTAAGTATCGGTGCGGTGACGCGACCCGTTGCCGGACATCCGGAATGTAGCGAAGGAGTTCCCGATCCCATGAATGTCGTCAAAGAGTTTCGTACCCGGTCATTCCAAGACGTGTCCCACGCATTGCTCGACCGCGAGGAGATCGCGCTCGTCGACGTGCGTGAGGAAGATCCGCACGCGCGCAGTCATCCGTTGTTCGCCGCCAATCTGCCGCTGTCGCGGCTCGAACTCGACGCGCCGCTGCGGCTGCCTCGCCCGGCCGTGCCGATCGTCGTGTTCGATGCCGGCGAAGGCCTCGCGAGGCGTGCGGCCGAGCGCTTCGCCGAACTCGGCTATACCAACGTCGCCTTGCTCGAGGGCGGCCTGCAAGGCTGGCGCGAAGCGGGCGGCGAGTTGTTCAAGGATGTCAACGTGCCGAGCAAGGCGTTCGGCGAACTGGTCGAAAGCGTGCGTCATACGCCGTCGCTGTCCGCGCAGCAGGTGCAGGCGCTGCTCGATCGCGAGGCCGATGTCGTGGTGCTCGACGCGCGCCGCTTCGACGAGTTTCAGATCATGAACATCCCCGGCAGCATCAGCGTGCCGGGCGCGGAGCTGGTGCTGCGCGCCCGGCAGCTCGCGCCGGATCCGGCCACGCGCATCATCGTCAATTGCGCGGGGCGCACGCGCAGCATCATCGGCGCGCAGTCGCTGATCAACGCGGGCGTGCCGAATCCGGTGGCCGCGCTGCGCAACGGCACGATGGGCTGGACGCTCGCCGGTCAACCGCTCGCGCACGGCAGCGCGCGGCGTGTCGAAGGCGCGGTCGACGACGCTTCCCGTCTGGCCGCGGCAGACGGCGCGCGCGCGCTTGCCGACCGGGCGCGCGTGCGCCGCACGTCGCGCGACGAAGCGCGCCGCTGGGCCGACGAAGCGATGCGTACCGTCTATCGCTTCGACGTTCGCAACCCCGAGGAATACGAGGCGGGCCATGTGCCCGGTTTTCGCAGCGCGCCGGGCGGCCAGCTCGTGCAGGAAACCGACCTGTTCGTGACGGTGCGCGGCGCGCGCGTGATCCTCGCGGACAGCGACGGTGTGCGCGCGAACATGACCGCATCGTGGCTCGCGCAGATGAACGTAGAGGTGTACGTGGTCGATGGCCTGACGGCGGCCGATTTCGCCGAGAAGGGCATGGCGCCGTTGGCGCGCAACGCGGTCACGCCGCCCGACGTCGACGACATCGCGCCGGCCGAGCTCGCCGCGCTGCTGCAGTCGACGGGAACCGTCGTGCTCGACTTCACGAGCAGCACGCACTATCTGAGGCGGCATATTCCGGGCGCGTGGTTCGTGATCCGCAGTCAGCTCGCCGACGCGCTGCGCACGCTGCCCGACGCGAAGCGCTATGTGCTCACGTGCGGCAGCGACGTGCTCGCGCGCTTCGTCGCGCCGGAGCTCGCCGCGGCGACCGGGCGGCCGGTGCAGGTGCTGCGCGGCGGCACGATCGCGTGGATCGACGCGGGCCTGCCCGTGGAGTCGGGCGGCACGCGGATGGCGTCGCCGCGGATCGATCGCTATCAGCGGCCGTATGAGGGCACCGAGAACGCGCGCGAAGCGATGAGCGCGTATCTGGAGTGGGAGCATGGGCTCGTCGCGCAACTCGCGCGCGACGGCACGCACGGCTTTCGTGTGATTTGATGGGCCGGCCATCCGGCGGCCGGCCATCCGGGGGCCGGCCATCCGGCACCCCTCTTGCGCCACGCGAATCTTCTGCCGATTCGGTGTAAACGCGCTCTCGTCGAAAGCCTCCGATGCGTTTAGATTAGCGGCATCTGGAAGGCTTTTCGAGGGACCAGGGCGGCCATAAAAGGCAGCGGTTTGTCATTCGGCGATGGCGCAAGGTGAGTAGCCAAGGTTGCTCATCGCTTCGTCTGGAGCAGACCGCTGCGCGTCGTCCGCGGTGCCTCGCGCAAGGCGGCTAATGAGCCGCCGTCACTTTCGGTTGATCCTATCGACCGACATGGCGACGCTGTACACAGCGTCGCCTTTTTGCTTCTGGCGTGCCCATCTCGACGGACCTCAGCCGGTCCATTAGTGCTACGCGCAACACGTTGCGTGCGTAGCCGCACCCGTCGCGCCCGCGTTGCTCGCGGTTTTCTCCGTGCGCGGTTATCCTTGTAGTACACACTACAGACCGGCCAGGCGCCGCGACGACAGATCCCACACATCCGGACAGGAACCGAAGTGAGCCTCAAACCGCTGGGCGTCACGCTACTGATAGCGTGCTTTGCGCTGACCGGCTGCGACCAACAGCAGAGCGATCAAGCCGTGCAAAAACTCAAGGACTTTTTCAACGCCGTCAAACCGGACGCGTTGCTGCTCAAGAACATGACGCCGGGCGTCACGACCGAAGCGCAAATCCTCGCGCAGATGGGCAAGCCCGAGACCACGCGCACCTTCACCGACGGCTCGAAGCGCTTCGAATATCCGCGCGGCCCGCAAGGCCTGAACACCTACATGGTCGACATCGATCGCGACGGCAAGCTGCAGGCGATCACGCAGGTGCTGACCGCGGACAACTTCGCGCAGGTTCGCTCGGGCATGACCGAGGACGAGGTGCGGCGCTTGCTTGGCAAGCCTGGACAGGTGGCGGTGTTTCCGCTGAAGCCGGAAACCGTGTGGAGCTGGAAATGGCGCGAGGGCGGCGTGACCGAAGAAGGCATCTTCAACGTTCACTTCGACCGGAACCAGAGGGTGTACACCACGTCACGCTCGGACGTGATCCGCGGGCGATAGGCGGGGGCAATGTCGATCAGAAGACGGCCGGATAAGCGGGCCGAAAAAGCGGGGTAGGCATGATACGTCGACGTCGATACAGCCGGATCGGGCTGGTGTTGGGGGGCGGCGCCGCGCGCGGCTGGGCGCATATCGGCGCGATTCGCGCGCTGCAAGACGCGGGCATCAGGCCCGACGTCGTGTGCGGCACGTCGATCGGCGCGCTGGTCGGCGCGGTCTATGCGAACGGCGATCTCGACTGGCTCGAGGAGTGGGTGTCGCGCCTCACGTGGCAGACCGTGGTGCGGCTGCTCGATCTGCGCATCTCGGGCGGCCTGCTTGGCGGGCGCAAGGTGATCCAGCTATTCGCCGACAAATTCGCCGGCTGCTCGATCGCGCAACTGCACATGCCGTTCGCGGCGGTCGCGACCGAACTCGACACGGGCCGCGAAATCTGGCTGCAGGACGGCAGCACGATCGACTCGGTGCGCGCATCCATTGCGATTCCGGGCATCTTCACGCCGGTATGGCACAACGGCGTGTGGCTCGTCGACGGCGGGCTCAGCAATCCGGTGCCGGTGTCGGTCGCGCGGGGCATGCGCGCGGACTGCGTGATCGCGATCGATCTGAACAACGACATCCTGAACGGCCGCGATTTCGGCGGCCCGGTCATTCAAACGCCCGCGCTCGATCCCACCGCACCGCCGCCCGTCGCGCTGCGCCGCAACGGCAAGCCATGGCCGCGCTGGCTCGCGCCGGCGGAGGCGAGCGCCACCGACGACGTGCGCGTGCCGCCGAAGCCAAGCGCGCAGGTGCCGTCGATGCTGAGCTCGATCGCGCAAAGCATCGACATCATGCAAGTGCGCATCACGCGCAGCCGGCTCGCTGGCGAACCGGCCGATATCCTGATCCAGCCGCGTCTCGGCGGCATGGGCATCTTCGATTTTCATCGCGCGGCGCCAGCCATCGAGGAAGGGCGCGAGGCGGTCGAGCAGATGCTGCCGGCGATTCGCGCGCGGCTCGGGCTCGACTGAGCGCGAGCTGTCAGGCGTCGGAGCCGGCGTGGACGCGCTGATGCAACGGCGCGACGCGATCGGGCGGTGCGACCGCCGTCGGCGCGGCCTATCGAAAAAGCGACCCGAAACTTGCGAAATCGCCGCACGGCCAGGCGCGCGCGGCGCGCCCGACAACACGATAACCCCCGTGAAACCAAGCGCTACGAGGGTTCCGTCGTGCGTCGAAGTGTCATGTTGCGTCGCAGCAAACCACCCGCTGGGTATTTGAGAAATTGATTTCAGCTTGCGAGACTCCGCGCCATGCCGGAGCAGCGAGCAGCCCATGAAGCCGCCGCCATCCGCGCCAATTCTACGAACCTGGATGGAGACACGCGTGTTCCTATACGGCTTTGGTCCCGTGCTGCTCGCCGGCACGCTCCAGACGATCGAGCTGTCCGTTCTGTCGCTGGCGGCCGCTGTGTTGCTCGGCCTCGCGGGCGCGGCGGCGAAACTCTCGTTCAACCGGCCCCTGCGGGTCATCGCGACCGGCTACACGACGCTGATCCGCTCGGTGCCCGACCTCGTGCTGATGCTGCTGCTGTTCTACAGCATCCAGATCTGGCTCAATGATCTGACCGACATGTTCAGCATCGAGCAGATCGACATCGATCCGTTCGTGGCCGGCGTGCTGACGCTCGGTTTCATCTACGGCGCGTATTTCACCGAGACGTTTCGCGGCGCCTTTCTCGCGGTGCCGCGCGGCCAGCTCGAAGCGGGCAGCGCGTACGGCATGAGCGGCGTGCGCGTGTTCACGCGCATCCTGTTCCCGCAGATGATGCGCTTCGCGCTGCCCGGCATCGGCAACAACTGGCAGGTGCTCGTGAAGGCCACCGCGCTCGTGTCGATCATCGGTCTCGCCGACGTCGTCAAGGCTGCGCAGGACGCGGGCAAAAGCACCTTCAACATGTTCTTCTTCATTCTCGTCGCCGCGCTGATCTATCTGGCGATCACCACCGTATCGAACCTCGTGCTGATCTGGCTGAACCGCCGCTATTCGATCGGCGTGCGACACGCGGAGCTCTGAGCGTCATGATCGACATTCTCAATCAATTCTGGAAGGCGTATCTGTTCTGGGACGGGCAACGCCTGTCGGGTCTTGCGGTGACGCTGTGGCTGCTGGTCGCGTCGATCGCGATCGGCTTCGTGTGCGCCGTGCCGCTCGCGGTTGCGCGCGTGTCGAAGAAGCGCTGGCTGTCGACGCCGGTACGTCTGTACACCTACGTATTTCGCGGCACGCCGCTCTACGTCCAGCTGCTGTTGATCTACACCGGCGTGTACAGTCTCGCGTTCGTGCGCTCGCACAGTCTGCTCGACGCGTTCTTTCGCAGCGGCTTTCACTGTGCGATCCTCGCGTTCGCCTTGAACACCTGCGCGTACACGACCGAGATTTTCGCGGGCGCGATCCGCTCGACCTCGCACGGCGAAGTCGAGGCGGCGCGTGCCTACGGCATGAGCGCGTTCACGATGTACTGGCGCATTGTGATACCGTCCGCGCTGCGCCGCGCGTTGCCGTTGTACAGTAACGAAGTGATCCTGATGCTGCACGCGACGACGGTCGCGTTCACGGCCACGGTGCCCGACATCCTGAAGGTCGCGCGCGACGCGAACTCGGCGACCTACCAGTCGTTCAACGCGTTCGGGCTCGCGGCGCTGATTTATCTCGTGGTGTCGTTCGCGCTCGTCGCGCTGTTCCGGCGTGCCGAGCGTCGCTGGCTCGCGCATCTCGCGGTGCGCACGCACTGAGCGCGCGTTGACGACATAGCATCGGGCGCCTCGAGCTTCGGCAGGGCGGCGTCCGCACCAGACCGATCCGTATTCTCACTGGGAGAGCATCTTGCTCCATACCACTCAAACCGAAGCTTGCAAGCTCGCCGTACAGGACATCCACAAGCGCTACGGCGACAACGAAGTGCTCAAGGGCGTGTCGCTCAACGCGAACAAGGGCGACGTGATCAGCATCATCGGCGCGAGCGGCTCGGGCAAGAGCACTTTCCTGCGTTGCATCAATTTTCTCGAGCGGCCGAACGCCGGGCAGATCATCGTCGACGGCGAAGCGGTCAAGACGAAGACCGATCGCGCCGGCAATCTCGAAGTCGCCGATCACAAGCAGCTGCAGCGCATCCGCACGAAGCTCGCGATGGTGTTCCAGCACTTCAACCTGTGGGCGCACATGAACGTGCTCGAGAACGTGATCGAAGCGCCGATTCATGTGCTCGGTCTGAAGCGCAAGGAGGCCGAGGATCGGGCGCGCGAGTATCTGGAGAAGGTCGGGCTCGCGCCGCGTCTCGAGAAGCAGTATCCGTCGCATCTGTCGGGCGGCCAGCAGCAGCGTGTCGCGATCGCGCGCGCGCTCGCGATGGACCCGGACGTGATGCTGTTCGACGAACCGACCTCCGCGCTCGACCCCGAACTGGTCGGCGAAGTGCTGAAGGTGATGCAGAAGCTCGCCGACGAAGGCCGCACGATGATCGTCGTCACGCACGAAATGGGCTTCGCGCGCAATGTGTCGAACCATGTGATGTTCCTGCACCAGGGCCGTACCGAGGAGGAGGGCAATCCCGCCGAGGTGCTGAGCGCGCCGCGCAGCGAGCGCCTGAAGCAGTTCCTGTCCGGCAGCCTGAAGTAACGCGCGGCTCGCTTTTCACGGACACCCGATGGCCCGCACGTCCAGCCCGGCTCGCACGACCCAGGTCGTGATCGTGGCACTGCCGCCCGTGTCGATGTCGGGCGTCGGGCCGATCGTCGACGCGCTCAGTCTCGCCAACGAAATCGACGGCCGTGCGCTGTATCGCGTGCAGGTATGTTCGTGGGACGGCCGCGCGGTGCCGCTCGCGGGCGGCGCGCAATGGCCGGCCGATGCCGCGTTCGGCGACGCGATCGCGTGTGACTGGCTGATCATCGTCAGCGAGCGGTTCCAGCAGTTCGCCGACTATCGTCTGTTTCTCGCGAGCCTCGCGCGCGTCGGTCAGCGCACGCCGCTCGTCACCGGTATCCACCACGGCGTGTGGTGGCTCGCGATGGCGGGGCAGTTGTCCGGCTATCGCGTCAGCGTGAACTGGGAAACCTATCAGCAGTTCTCCGAACAGTTCGAACGCTCGATCGTCACGCAGCAGATCTTCGAAATCGATCGCGATCGCGCGACCTGCGCGGGCGGCCAGGCGACCGTCGACTTCATGCTCGCGATGATCGGCCGCGAGCACGGGCCCGAACTCGCGGAGCGCATCGCCGATACGCTCGGCGTAGGCGTGCTGCGCGCGGGCGAGGAGCGTCAGCGCATTCCGTTCGTGACCGCGCCGGGCGAGCGTCACCCGCGCCTGAACGACGCGCTGCTGCTGATGGAAGCCAATATCGAGGACCCGCTGACCACCGATGAAATCGCCGGCTTCGTCGGCGTCTCGCGGCGGCAGCTCGAGCGCCTGTTTCGCCAGTATCTCGGCTCGATGCCGTCCAAATACTATCTGGGGCTGCGGCTGTCGAAGGCGCGCACGCAATTGCAGCGCACCAGCAAATCCGTCGTGCAGATCAGCCTCGCATGCGGGTTTGCGTCGGCGGCGCACTTTTCGAATGCGTATCGGGAGCGCTTCGGCGTCACCCCGCGCGAGGATCGCCGCAACTGGATCGACCGCCAGACCGGCGCGCACGGCAGCGCGAGCGAGCCGCGGCCGGCCGCGCTGATCGAGCGGCCCGAGCTCGATTGACGCAAGCCATCTGAAAGCGAAACCGCGGCAAGTTCAGCGCAAAGCTCGACAGCCGCGACGCGCGGAACCTCATAGAAAGCGTCGCGTATGCGCAAGACGTGCCGCGCGCGGTTTCCTACACTAGCTGTATTACCTGTCACCCGTAAAAGGAATTGCCATGAACGACCTGACTGTGACACGCCAGACCTTCGACGAAGTCATGGTGCCGGTGTTTGCCCCCGCCGCCTTCGTACCGGATCGCGGTCTCGGCTCGCGCGTGTGGGACACGCAAGGCCGCGACTACATCGACTTCGCCGGCGGCATCGCCGTCACCGCGCTCGGTCATGCGCATCCCGAGCTGCTGAAGGTATTGCATGAGCAGGGCGGCAAGCTGTGGCACATCGGCAATGGCTACACGAACGAGCCGGTGCTGCGCCTCGCGAAGCGCCTCGAAAGCCTCACGTTCGCCGACCGCGCGTTCTTCGCGAATTCGGGCGCCGAGGCGAACGAGGCCGCGCTGAAGCTCGCGCGCCGCGTCGCGTTCGACCGTCACGGCGCGCAGAAAGATGAAATCATTTCGTTCGCGCAGTCGTTCCACGGCCGCACGCTGTTCACCGTCAGCGTCGGTGGCCAGCCGAAGTACTCGGAAGGCTTCGGCCCGGTGCCGGCCGGCATCACGCATCTGCCGTACAACGACATCGAAGCGGCGAAGAAGGCGATCGGCGCGCAGACCTGCGCGGTGATCGTCGAGCCGATCCAGGGCGAGGGCGGCGTGATCCCGGCCGATCCGGCGTTCCTGAAGGCGCTGCGCGAAGCGTGCGACCAGCACAACGCGCTGCTGATTTTCGATGAAGTGCAAACCGGCGTGGGCCGCAGCGGCTTCTTCTACGCGTACGAGGACACCGGCGTGACGCCGGACATCCTGACCACCGCGAAGGCGCTCGGCAACGGCTTCCCGATCGGCGCGATGCTGACCACCAAAGAGCTCGCCGCGCACTTCAAGGTCGGCGTGCACGGCACGACTTACGGCGGCAATCCGCTCGGCTCGGCGATCGCGGAAAAAGTGGTCGAACTCGTCAGCGACCCGAAGCTGCTCGAAGGCGTACGCTCGCGCAGCGAAGTACTGAAGGGGCATCTCGCGAAACTGAACGAGCGCTTCGGGCTATTTACCGAAGTGCGTGGCAAGGGTCTCCTGATCGGCGCCGAACTGAACGACACGTTCCGGGGCCGCGCGAAGGACTTCGTCACCGCGGCCGGCCAGCACGGCGTGATCATGCTGATGGCGGGTCCGGACGTGCTGCGCTTCGTGCCGTCGCTGATCATGCCGCTCGACGACATGGCCGCAGGCTTCGCGCGCCTCGAGACGGCCTTCGGCGAACTCGTCGGCGCGAACGCGCAGGCGGCGTCGCATTGATGTTCAGGCAGTCCCGCACGCCCACGCTGATGCAGCGGATCATGCGTCACATTCAACAGGAACGATGATGCTCTTCGTACGTCCAGGCCGCCTTGCCGATCTCGATGCGCTCGAGCATATGGCGCGCACCGCGCAGCCGGTGCTGCATTCCCTGCCGCACGACCGGCGCGCGCTCGAAGCGCGGGTCGCGTTGTCGGAAGACTCGTTTCGCGCGGAGGTCGATTTTCCGGGCGAGGAGTTTTATCTGTTCGTGCTCGAAGACTCGGAGACCGGCAAGCTGATGGGCACCGCGAGCATCGTCGCGGCGGCCGGGTACGCGGACCCGTTCTACGTGTTTCGCAACGACGCGCTGATTCATGCGTCGCGCGAACTGCATGTGAATCGCAAGATTCACGCGCTGACGATGTCGCACGAGCTGACCGGCAAGAGCCGGCTCGCGGGCTACTACATCGACCCGTCGCTGCGCGGCGACGCGGCCGCGCAACTGATCTCGCGCGCGCGGATGATGTACATCGCCGCGAATCGCAAGCGCTTCACGCCCGAGGTGTTCTCGCTGCTGCTCGGCGTGACGGACGAAAACGGTGTATCGCCGTTCTGGGAAGCGGTGGGGCGCAAGTTTTTCGGCCGCAATTTCGCCGACATCGAAGTCGAATCGGGCGGCCGCAGCCGCACCTTCATCGCCGAAGTGATGCCGACCTATCCCGTGTATGTGCCGCTGTTGCCCGAAGCGGCGCAGCGCGTGCTCGGCGAGCCGGACGCGAACGCGCTGCTCGCGTATGAGATTCATCTCGAGGAAGGCTTCGAGACCGATCGCTACGTCGATATCTTCGACGCGGGTCCGGTACTGACCGCGCAGGTGGATCGCAGTGTGAGCGTCAAGCACAACGAAACGCGCGTCGTGCGCGAGGCATCTGCGACGCACGGCGCAACGTACCTGATCGCGCACAACGGCGCCGCCGGCGAGTTCCGTTGCGTGCTCGGCGATCTCGCGCCCGGCAAGGAGTCGGGCGCCGGGTTGTCCCAGGCGGCGCGCGCCGCGCTCGGCGTACGGGAAGGCGATGCGGTGCGCTGCGTACCGCTGCATCAGCCGCAGGATGAACAATCGGGAGAAGCGCAATGATCGTCGTTCGCGTAGTACAACGAGGCGATGTGGATGCGCTGATGCGGCTCGCGCAGGAAACCGGGCCGGGCCTGACCACCTTCAAACCGGATCGCGATGCGCTCGCGGCGCGTGTCGAGCGCGCGCGCCGCACGATGGAAGATCAGGCCGCGCCGCACGAGGCCGGTTATTTCTTCGTGATGGAAGACACCGCGACCGGCGACGTGGCCGGCGTCTGCGGTATCGAAACGGCGGTGGGTCTGCAGCAGCCGTTCTACAACTATCGCGTGAGCACGGTCGTGCACGCGAGCCAGGATCTCGGCATCTGGACGCGCATGCACGCGCTGAACATCTCGCACGACCTCACCGGTTATGCGGAAGTGTGCTCGCTGTTCCTGAGCCCGCGTTATCGCACGAGCGGCGTCGGCGGCTTGCTGTCGCGCTCGCGCTTCATGTTTCTCGCGCAGTTTCGCGAGCGTTTTCCGCAGCGTCTGTGCGCGGAGCTGCGCGGCCATTTCGACGAGCAGGGCACGTCGCCGTTCTGGCGCGCGGTCGGCTCGCATTTTTACCAGATCGATTTCAACGCGGCCGACTATTTGAGCTCGCACGGCCGCAAGGCGTTTCTCGCCGAGCTGATGCCGCGCTATCCGGTGTACGTCGAACTTTTGCCGGAAGAGGCGCAGCGCTGCGTCGGCCTCACGCATAACGACACGATTCCCGCGCGCCGCATGCTCGAAGCCGAAGGGCTGCGCTATGAGAATCACGTCGATATTTTCGACGCGGGTCCGGTGCTCGAATGCCATATCGCCGATTTGCGCACGGTGCGCGAAAGCGTGCTGGTGGCGGCTGAAATTGGCGAGGCAGCAGAGCAAGCCGCGCAGGACGGGCCGAAGTCGATGGTATCGAATACATCGCTCGGCGATTTTCGCGTAGGCGTCGTGGCGGGCGTGCCGCGCAACGGTGTGTGCCGCCTGAGCGCGGCCGAGGCCGACGCGCTGCGCGTGCAGGCAGGCGATCCGCTGCGGGTGCTGCCGTTGAAACACAAACAAGGATGATCATGAGCGAGCTTTTCATCGACGGCGAATGGGCCGCCGGCACAGGACCCGTATTCGCATCACGCAATCCCGGCACGGGCGTGGTGGTGTGGCAAGGCAACAGCGCGTCGGCGGACGACGTCGATCGCGCGGTACGTAGCGCGCGCCGCGCGTTCGCCGCATGGTCGGCGCTGACGCTCGACGAGCGCTGCGCGGTGGTGCGCCGCTTCGCCGCGCTCGTGACAGAGCGCAAGGAAGCGCTCGCCGAAGCGATCGGCCGCGAGACCGGCAAGCCGCTGTGGGAAGCGCGCACCGAAGCGGCCTCGATGGCCGCGAAGGTCGAGATCTCGATTCAGTCCTACAGCGAACGCACCGGCGAAAAGCGCTCGGCGATGGCCGACGGCACCGCGGTGCTGCGGCATCGTCCGCATGGCGTGGTGGCGGTGTTCGGGCCGTACAACTTCCCGGGCCATCTGCCGAACGGGCATATCGTGCCCGCGCTGATCGCCGGTAATGCGGTCGTGTTCAAGCCGTCCGAACTCGCGCCCGGCGTCGCGGCGCTGACCGTGCAGATCTGGCGCGACGCGGGGCTGCCTGCCGGCGTGCTGAATCTCGTACAGGGTGAGAAGGACACCGGCATCGCGCTCGCGAATCACCGGCAGATCGACGGACTGTTCTTCACCGGTAGTTCGGATACCGGAACATTGCTGCACAAACAGTTCGGCGGACGGCCGGAGATCGTGCTCGCGCTCGAAATGGGCGGCAACAATCCGCTCGTGATCGGCCCGGTCGCGGACCTCGACGCCGCCGTGCACCACACGATTCAATCGGCGTTTCTGTCGGCGGGGCAGCGCTGCACGTGCGCGCGCCGCATCTTCGTGCCCGACGATGCGTTCGGCGAGCGCTTCCTCGCGCGCCTGACGGAAGTGACCGCGCGCATCGGCGTCGGTGAATACAACGCGAAGCCGCAGCCGTTCATGGGCGCCGTGGTGTCGGCGCGCGCGGCCTCGCGTTTGATCGGCGCGCAGGAGCGTCTGCTCGCGAGCGGCGCGAAGGCTCTGCTGAAAATGGAGCAGCGCGATCCGCAGCTCGGCTTCGTCACGCCCGCGATTCTCGACGTGACCGACGTAAAGGACCTGCCCGACGAGGAGCACTTCGGTCCGCTCGCGCAGATCATCCGCTACCGCAATTTCGACGACGCGCTCGAACGGGCGAACGATACCGAGTTCGGTCTCTCGGCGGGCCTGCTCGCCGACGACGAAGCGCTGTGGGCGCATTTCCAGCGCACGATTCGCGCGGGCATCGTCAACTGGAACCGGCCGACCAATGGCGCTTCTTCAGGAGCGCCGTTCGGCGGGCCGGGCCGCTCCGGCAATCATCGGCCGAGCGCGTACTATGCGGCCGACTACTGCGCATACCCAATGGCCTCGGTCGAGAGCGCGCAACTGACCATGCCCGCGAGCGTCTCGCCGGGCCTCCAATTCTAAGGATCGACGATGCTGCAAGCCACTGAAGCCAATTTCGACGGCCTGGTCGGCCCGACTCACAACTACGCGGGCTTGTCGTTCGGCAACGTCGCGTCGCAGAACAACGAGAAGTCGGTCGCGAATCCGAAGGCCGCCGCGCGCCAGGGTCTGCGCAAGATGAAGCAGCTGGCGGACCTCGGCTTTCATCAGGGCGTGCTGCCGCCGCAGGAGCGTCCGTCGATGCGTCTGTTGCGCGAGCTCGGTTTTTCCGGCGACGATGCTTCGGTGATCGCGCGCGTCGCGAACAACGCGCCCGAACTGCTCGCGGCGGCGAGTTCGGCCTCGGCGATGTGGACCGCGAACGCGGCGACGGTGAGCCCATCCGCGGATACGCACGACGGCCGCGTGCATTTCACGCCGGCCAATCTGTGCAGCAAGCTGCATCGCGCGATCGAACATGAGTCGACACGCCGCACGCTGCGCGCGATGTTCAGCGACGCCGACCGCTTCGTCGTGCACGAGGCGCTGCCCGGCACGCCCGCGCTCGGCGACGAGGGCGCGGCGAATCACACGCGCTTTTGCGAGCAATACAAGGCGCGCGGTGTCGAATTCTTCGTGTATGGCCGCAGCGAGTATCGTCGCGGGCCGGAACCGAAGCGCTATCCGGCGCGCCAGACGTTCGAGGCGAGCCGCGCGGTCGCGCATCGTCATGGCTTGCAGGAAGCGGCGACCGTGTACGCGCAGCAGAACCCCGAAGTGATCGACGCGGGCGTGTTCCATAACGACGTGATCGCGGTCGGCAATCGCAACACGCTGTTCTGCCATCAGCTCGCGTTCGTCGAGCAGCAGGCGGTGTACGACGAGCTGCGCGCGAAGCTCGCGAGCCTGCACGCGGGGTTCAACGTAATCGAAGTGCCCGACGCCCAGGTCAGCGTCGCCGACGCGGTGACGTCGTATCTGTTCAACAGCCAGCTGCTGACTCGGCCCGATGGCAAGCAGGTGCTGGTCGTGCCGCAGGAATGCCGCGAAAATCCGCGCGTGGCCGCGTATCTGGATGAGCTGACTGCGCACAGCGGTCCGATCGACGAAGTGCTCGTGTTCGATCTGCGCGAGAGCATGAAGAACGGTGGCGGCCCCGCATGTCTGAGGCTGCGCGTCGTACTCGACGACACCGAACGCGCGGCGGTCGCGCCGGGTGTGTGGCTCGACGACACGCTGTTCGGCCGTCTCGATGCGTGGATCGAAAAGCACTACCGCGATCGTCTCGCACCCGCCGATCTGACCGATCCGAAGCTGCTGGTCGAGTCGCGCACTGCGCTCGATGAGCTGACGCAAATCCTCGCTCTGGGTTCGCTGTATGACTTCCAGCGCTGAGCACCCGATGGCGGTCCCGAGCGCGATGCTCGACGATTTTCTCGCGTGGACGCTCGCGGGGTCCCGGCCTGCCGCGCATCAAGCGCAAGGCACGTGTGCGAACGGCGTGCGCTGGACGTGGCAGGGCGACGGTGTGCTCGTCATCGAGCCCGCGGAGCAGCACGCGGACATCCGTAGCGTGCTCGTGTCGGCCGGCGTGCATGGCGACGAAACCGCGCCGATCGAACTGCTGTCGCGCATCGTCGCCGATATCGCGCAGGGCCGCGCCGTGCTTGCCTGCCGGTTGCTCGTGATTCTCGGCAACATCGAGGCGATGCGCGACGGCGGCCGCTATCGCGACGACGATCTGAACCGGCTGTTCAGCGGCCGTCATCTGCAACTGCCGCACAGTCATGAGGCGCCGCGCGCGGCCGCGCTCGAACAGGCCGCGACGCGCTTTTTCGCCGACGCGTCCGCCGCGCCCGGCGCGCGCTGGCATATCGACATGCATACGGCGATCCGCGCGTCGGTGTTCGAGCGCTTCGCGCTGTTGCCGCATACCGGCAAGCCGTTTTCGCGCGCGATGTTCGAATGGCTCGGCGACGCGCGTATCAGCGCGGTGCTGCTGCACACGACGAAGGGCAACACCTATTCGCACTTCACCGCGCAAGCGTGTGGCGCTGCTGCGTGCACGCTCGAACTCGGCAAGGTGCGGCCGTTCGGCGAGAACGACCTGACACGCTTCGAGGGCGCGGATCTCGCGGTGCGCGCGCTGCTGGCCGGCACGCGCGTGGGTTCGCGAGCCAACACGCAAGCCGACGCGCAAGCCGCTCTGCCGCGTGTGTTCACCGTCGTCGATCAGCTGACCAAGCAAAGCGACGCATTCGAGCTGCTGCTCGCGCCGGACGTGCCGAACTTCACGCCGCTCATCAAGGGCAGCTTGCTGGCGCGCGACGGCGACTATCAATACACGGTGCAGCGCGACGAAGAGCGCATCGTGTTTCCGAACCCGACGGTCAAGCCCGGCCTGCGCGCCGGTCTGCTCGTCGTCGACACCACCGCCGACACACTGTCCAGGCTTGTCTAGACAGGTTCCATGTACAATCGCCGGCTTCGCGGCTGTCGCATCCACGGGTCACGCCGGCCGCGCGAGTCCGAAGCGCGGCGGCGTAATCCGCCTGTGCGCGCCGAATCGGCTCCGTTTCAGTCCACACCGTAAAGGAACATCCGTAATGAAGAAGAATTGGCCCAACCTGGCCGCACTCGCGCTGGTCGCGACGGCGGTGTTGACGGCAGGCACCGCGTCGGCGGCTGAGATCAAGGAAGTGCGCTTCGGCGTCGAGGCGTCGTATGCGCCCTTCGAATCGAAATCGCCCGCTGGCGAGTTGCAGGGCTTCGACATCGACGTCGGCAATGCCGTGTGCGCGAAGCTGAAGGCCAAATGCGTGTGGGTCGAGAACTCGTTCGACGGCCTGATCCCGGCGCTCGAAGCGCGCAAGTTCAGCGCGATCAACTCGGACATGACGATCACCGACCAGCGTCGCCAGGCGATCGACTTCACCGATCCGATCTACACGATCCCGAACCAGATGATCGCGAAGAAGGGCAGCGCTCTGCAGCCGACGCCCGCATCGCTGAAGGGCAAGCACGTCGGCGTGCTGCAGGGCACGATCCAGGAAACCTATGCGAAGGCGCGCTGGGCGCCGGCCGGGGTCGACGTCGTGCCCTATCAGACGCAGGACCAGATCTACGCGGACCTCGCGTCGGGCCGTCTCGATGCGTCGTTCCAGGACGCCGAAGCGGCATCGAAGGGCTTTCTGAAGAAGCCGCAGGGCGCGGGCTTCGAGTTCGCCGGTCCGGCCGTCAGCGACGACAAGCTGCTCGGCGCGGGTGTCGGCTACGGCGTGCGCAAGAACGACAAGGCACTGAAGGATGCGCTGAACGGCGCGTTGAAGGAGCTGAAGGCGGATGGCACGATCGACCGCCTCGCCGCCAAATACTTCGACGTGAAAGTCGTGCTGAAGTAGCGATGCATCGAAGTGTGCAAAACGGCCGCGCGTTGCGGCCGTTTTGCTTTCTGCACGCGTGTCGCAAACGTTCAGCAAATATTTCGAGATATTGCCTCGTAAGCCTGTTCGTGCCCAATGACGCTGCGATAAAATTGCGACGCACACTGCCGCGCGCGACGGAGCTTGCAACGTCATAGAAACGCGCCAACGTGCAGCGAAAAACAGAACATAGCGGCTAGGCGCCAGCGGCGCCGAGCGGGGGACTGGAATGACCACCATCGCAATCGAGACTCTGAGCCACAGCGGCACGACCGACGACGCGTCGCTCACCGCCAGCTACGCAAGGCAGCCCATTCTGAATCGGGACGGCATGCTGTGCGGCTATGAGATCAAGGTGCGTGCGCCCGAGCTGCCGCTTGCCGACGCGGACCTCACCGCCCCGCAAGCCAATACCGATCTCCCGCCCGAAACCGACGCGTTGCCGGGCCGCGCGCCCACGCCGGTGCAACGCGTCGCGCGTGCGATCGTGCGCGGGCTCGTGCAGGGCGACGTGCGCGGCGCGCTGACCGGCCATCCGGCCTACGTCGACGTGAGCCGCGAGCTGCTGCTCGACGACGCGATCCTGAGACTGCCCGCCGAGCGCTTCATGCTCGAGCTGCCTTCATCGCTCGAAGTCGACGACGCGTTGATCGCGCGTGTCGTGTATCTGCATGGCCGCCGCTACCGCTTCGCGCTCGACGACGTCACGCAGCCCAACGAGACTTTCGCGAAGCTGCTGCCGTACGCCGAAGTCGTCAAGATCGACGTCACGCGCACACCGCGCGCGCTGCTGCCGAAGCTCGCGAGCGTGCTGAAGTCGGCTGGCAAGCTGCTGCTCGCATCAGGTGTCGATGCGCAGGCCGACTTCGAAACGTTGCACGAGCTCGGCTTCGACCGCTTCCAGGGTTATTACTTCGCGCGCGCGCAAAGCTCGGCGACGCGCCGAGTCAGCGCGCCGCGCCACGCGCTGCTCAATCTGCTGCAACTGCTCGCGGGCGACCCGACGGTCGCGCAGCTCGAAGCCGAGCTGAAGCTGAACCCGGTGCTCGTCATGCATCTGATGAAGCTCGCGAATTCGAGCGGCCTCGCGGTCGGTCACAAGGTGACGACGCTGCGCGACGCGATCAACGCGACCGGCACCGACCGCATCGCGCGCTGGACGCAGCTGCTGCTCTACGCAGACGGCCGCAAGGTCGCGCTGGAGGACGATCCGCTGCTGCAACTCGCGGCCACGCGCGCGCGCTTCATGGAACTCGCGATCGAGCGCATGCCCGAGGCGGGCCGCGACGAAGCCGATGCGGCCTTCCTGACCGGTGTGTTTTCGTTCGTCGATGCGGTGTTCGGCGGCTCGCTCGAAAATACGCTGAACATCCTTACGCTGTCGCGACCGATCCAGGCCGCGATCCTGCATCGCGAGGGCAGGCTGGGTCTGCTGTTGAGCGCGGTCGAAGCGCTCGAAGGCGGCGCATGGGAGCGCGTCGCCACGCTATGCGAGCGTCTTGCTCCGTTGACCGTGGAAGAGGTCGCGCAGATGGGTCTCGCGGCCGGCGCATGGGCCGGCGTCGCGGATCGCAGCGCGGAAGGGCTCGAGCGGATCGAGGATTGAGTGGGGTAAAAGCCCCACACGGTGCCCGGATAAAATCGTTTGCGGGCAAACACGGAAAGGATCGAAGTGAAGCGGCGTGATCAACGATCACGCCAGGTCTTCACATCGTCTCCATTTCCCGCATCTGCCCCTGGCCGAAAAAACGTCCTAACTCCCGTGCCAGTTCGTTGAGCACGCTCATCTCCTTCTGCGAGATGCGGCGCGCCTCCTGCGTATGCGACCAGTCGCCGTAGAGCAGCGCGACGGTCTGATCGGTTTCGTCGACGATCGGCAGCAGCACGAACGCGCGCGCGTCGTCGAACGAGCGCCGGAACCACTCGGGCAGCCGCGCGACCATCTTCGGATCGCGCGCATTCTCGATGAAGATGCCCACCGAGTTCGCGATCGCGAGATGAAATACGTCGGGTTCGAACGCGGTGCTGAACGAGAGCCGCGGCAGCGCCGCGTCGATCTTCGGCCCGAAGCCGAGACGCGCCTTGAACGTGCCGCTGCTGTGCTTGACGTACACCACGGTGCGCGAGAAGCCGAGCGCCGCGAGCACGGTCTCGGCGGCCATCGCGAGCGTCGGTGCGAGCGGGCTGCCCTCGGGCAGGTCGCGCAGATCCTTCACCCCGATCTCGATGCGCGCCTCGGGTGTGAGCGCCTCGCGCGCGATCGCATCGGCATTCGCGCGTAACTCGACGATCTCGCGCATCACGCTGTCGCCGCCATCCTCACGCGATAGCGCGACGCTCATCTGCAGCAGCACCTCGGGGTCGGTGTTCAGCGCGCCGCTGTACTCGTGCGCAAGCTCGCCGATGCGTGCCTCGCGCTCCCCCTCGGGCATGTTCTGCTGGGTGAGCACGTCGGCGACCGCGGTCGAGTAATTGGTGATCGCGCGCAGCCACTGCACCTGGCGCGGTTGGGTCACATCCTCCGGATCGAACTCACCCATGCCCGAGCGGATCGTGTCAGGCAGGCGCCAGCGCACCGCGGCTTCGGCGCCGATTTCATCGAACGTCACGCCGAGCACGAGCACGCACGCATCGGTTTCGAGTGCGCCGCCGTCGATATGGCGGCGAATCTGGTCCCATTCGGCGTCGAGATAGAACACGACCAGCAGCTTGCCGATCTGCCGCATCAGCGTGCAGACCACCGCTTCCTCACCGGCGCGCAGGTCGCCGCGCTCGGTCAGCTTGCGCGCGACGCAGCCCGACAGCAGCGTGCGGTTCAGTTCGAGTTTCGCGTCGATGCGGCGCGGCGCGCTTTGATGAAAGTGATCGACGATCTTCAGACCGACGACCAGATGGCCGACCGCATCCATGCCGAGCACCATCAGCGCGCGCGACACGGTCGTGATGTTGCCGCCGAACGCCATGTACATCGCCGAGTTCGCGAGGCGCAGCACCTTCTGGGTGAGCGCGAAGTCCGACAGCACCACTTGCACGAGGCCGGTGAAGTCGAGGTCGTCGTTGGTCACTGCCGCCATGGTGGTGCGCAGCGATTGCGACAGCATAGGGAAATCGCCGCGCTCGCTCATTCGCGTCCAGAGCCGGTCGAGCACTGCCGCCTTTACCATGTGAGTCCCGCAAAAGCCATACGTGTTCCAGTGAATGCCATGCCGGTCGTGAGCCGGCTTGTTGCGCTGCCTGGGCGTCGTGTCTGCATCGCCCGTTACGCGCCGTGCAACTGAAGCTCGCGCGATTCGAAGCGCTGCGCGAGTTCCTCGGACGGCAGCGCCTTGCAAACGAGCCAGCCCTGAATGTGATCGCAGCCCATCTCGGTGAGCAACGCGCGTTGCGCTTCCGTTTCGACGCCCTCGGCTACCAGTTCGAGGTCGAGCGTCTGCGCAAGGCCGACGACAGCGCTAACGATTGCCTGATCGTTTCGCGAGGTTAGCAGATTCTCGACGAAACTCCGGTCGATCTTCAGCTTCGCGAGCGGAAAACGCTGCAGGTACGCGAGGCTCGAATAGCCGGTGCCGAAGTCGTCGACGGCGAAGCGGATGCCCATCGCGGTCAGCTCTTCGAGCAAGCCTTTCGCGTGCGCCGGATCGTGCATCAGCAGACTTTCGGTGATCTCGAAGACGAGGCGGCGCGGATCGATGCCGGTCAGCTCGATCGCCTCGCGCACCGAGTCCTTGAAGCGCGGATCGCGAAACTGCTGCGGCGACACGTTGACGGCCACGTACTGCAGCGAGATGCCCTTCGCGTCCCACTGGATCAGTTGCATGCACGCGACCTTCAGCACCCAGTTGCCGAGAAAGTTGATGAGCCCGATCGACTCCGCGAGCGGAATGAACATCGACGGCGGCACGAGGCCATGCACCGGATGCGTCCAGCGAATCAACGCCTCGACACCGACCACGCCCCGCGTGCGGCTGCTCGTGATCGGCTGGAAGTGTAGCGAAAACTCGCCGTTGCGTACGCCGTCGTAGAGGTCGGCCTCGAGCTTGAGGCGCTCGGCGTCGGCCGGGTTGTCGTCGGGTACGTAGAACGCCAGCGTGTTGCCGCCCGCGGCCTTCGCCTGCAACAGCGCGTGGTCGGCCCAGCGCAGCAGGTGCGTGTCGTGGCCGCCGGTGTCGTTGGCGTGGCGCACGTCCGGGTACAGCGCGATGCCGATGCTGGCCGACAGGTGCACCTGCTGACCCTTGAACACGTACGGCTGCTGGATCGCGGTCAACAGACGCCGCGCCAGCGCTTCGGCGGCCGCCGCCGCGTCGGTGCGGCTCGCGGCAGGCTTCACGAGGATCGCGAACTCGTCGCTGGCGACGCGCGCGATCGTTTCATTCGGGCTCGTCATGTTCAACAGGCGCCGCGACGTGTCGCGCAGCATCTCGTCGCCGGCGTCGTAGCCGAGTGCGCGATTCACGCGCTGATAGTCGTCGAGATCGAGCAGCAAGAGCGCGACCGGCGTGCCGTGCGCGTCGGCCTTCTGTTGCGCGTCGAGCAACGCGTGCAGCAAGCCCGACTGGTTCGGCAGGCTGGTCAGCCGGTCCAGATGCAGCGCCTGGGTCAGGCGCTCTTCGGTGGCGCGCCACGACGACACGTCGAAGCCGGCGATCGCGTAGCCGTCGACGCCGTCGTGGCTGCTGCGCACGACCCGCAGCTCGACCGTGATCGGATAGGTCAGCGACTTGACGAGCCCGAGCGTCGCTTTCTCGACGTTGCCCGAGGCCGCCGCGAGCTTGAGCAGCGCGTCGAGGCGCGGCACGTCGGCGGGCGCGACCAGATCGTGCAGCGTCGCGGTTTTCAGGTATTCGCGGTGATAGCCGATGAAGCGCAGGCTCGCGTCGGACACGTAGATGAAGCGCAGCGCATCGTCGACGTGCGCGAGCAGATCGACCGCGCCGACCACCTGTTCCAGTGGGGGCGGGCGCTTCGCGCTGCTCGGCTGGTCGTCGTCCTCGCGCCGGCCGAACGCCCACAGCCGGTCGATGACCGTGCGCAAGGAGCCCCGGCGGGGCGCGGTGATCGTGTTCGCTTCCATGTTTGTCGCTGGCAACCTGGGTTCGTCCGCAGGCGGGGCTGCTTGTCCGCCGCTCCGGGCGGCCAGGAGATAGCAGGCCGCCCCATCAGAACGAGATAACGACGCATGCGGGGAAATCTTTAGCGGCCCGTGGAGAAAAACATCTGGTAAGGAGAAGCCCGGCGCCGTCGCCGGGACGATTCGGTTAAAGTGACGTCGCTTCGCGGCCGTTAATACGGCGAATCCCCTTTTTTGGCGACGCTGATGACGTCGCGCTGCATAGACTTTCCGAACCTTGCACTGATGATCCATGTCCGAACGCCCCGTCGTCAGGTCCGCCAGAGCCCCACGGCCCGTCCCGCGGGACGTCGAGGTGCGTGATGTCCTCGCCGGCGCGTCGGCCGGCTATCGTGAGCACGGGGGGCTGGACGCTGCCCCGCAGTACGTCTATGTCGGCCGCCAGCCGATTCTCGATCGCGATGGCGCGCTTCACGCCTACGAGCTGCTGTTCCGTGCCGGAACGTACAACTACGCCGAAATCAGCGACGACACGCAGGCCACCGCGCAGGTGGTCGCGCGCACGATCGGCGGAATCGGCGTACCCGCCGTGCTCGGCCAGCATCGCGGCTTCGTCAATATCGATCGCGCGCTGCTCTTTAGCGACATCGTCCATCTGATGCCGCCCGAGCGCTTCGTGCTCGAAATCCTCGAAACCGTGCGCTACGACGCCTCGCTCGCGCGTCGTCTCGGCGAGTTGCGCGGCGCCGGCTTCCAGGTCGCGCTCGACGACGTCCACGATCTGTCCGACGAGCTGAACGCGATGCTGCCGTACGCCGACATCGTCAAGATCGATTTCCTGCAGACGCCGCGCCGCACCGTCGCGAAGCTCGCGTCGACGTTGCGCGGCCACGGCAAGACGCTGCTCGCCGAGAAGGTCGAGACGCGCGAGGACTTCGCGCTCGCCCACGAGCTCGGTTTCGATCTGTTCCAGGGCTACTTCTTCGCGCGGCCGCAGGTGCTGGCCGCGCCGCGCAACCGCTCGCTGCGTCCGGGCCTGCTGCGGCTGCTCGCGCTGCTGTCGCGCGACGCCGGCATCGTCGAGCTCGAGGCGGAGCTGAAGGTCAACCCGGGCGTGGTCGTGCAACTGCTGCGGCTCGTCAATTCGAGTGCATTCGGCCTCGGGCGCAATATCGCGTCGCTGCGCGAGGCGATCATCGCGACCGGCACGCGGCAGATCGCGCGCTGGGCGCAACTGCTGCTGTACTCGGACACCGGCGAGTTGCCGTGGCGCGCCGATCCGCTCGTGCAACTGGCGGCGACGCGCTCGCGCTTCATGGAACTCGCCGCGAACTGGCTGCGTCCGGCCGACGGCGAATTCGCCGACGCCGCGTTCATGACCGGGATTTTTTCGCTCGTGCACATCGTGCTCGACAGCACGCCGGACGCGGTGCTCGAGAAACTCGGCCTCGCGCCGCAGATTCGCGACGCGATCGTCGCGCGCAAGGGCGAGCTGGGCGCGCTGCTGCTGATCGCCGAGGTCGCGGGCGAGGGCGGCGACGCGGCGCCGGTCGCGACGGCGGCGGGCTTCCACGCGCTGACGCCCGACGTGCTGTCGGAGCTGAACCTGTCGGCGGCGGCGTGGTTCGGCGCGCACGTGGCGGAATTGGGCGTTTGATACGTCGAGTTCGCGCGCCGCACCCTTTCGATTCGCTTGTGATCCGGGCGACGACCCACGCCGCGTGCGCATCCGTGGTCCAATAGTAAGTTCAGCGAAGGCCTGTGACGTCGGCCGAAGCTGTCTCCGATGGACCCGATCAATTGCGTGCGCTCACGCGTGGAGGAGCAGATGAAGACAAAACCCATACCGGCGGTACTGGCCGCCGTCATGGCGTTCGGATTCGCAATGCATTCGCCGCTCGCCTCGGCAACCCTGAAGCCCGGCGATACGGCGCCGACGTTTACCGCCGAGGCCTCGCTCGGCGGCAAGACCTACGCGTATTCGCTCGCCGACGAACTGAAGAAGGGCCCGGTCGTGCTGTACTTCTATCCGGCCGCGTTCACGAAGGGCTGCACGATCGAGGCGCACGAGTTCGCCGATGCGGTCGACCAATACAAGAAGTACGGCGCGACGGTGATCGGCGTGTCGCACGACAACATCGATACGCTGACGAAGTTTTCGGTCAGCGAATGCCGCAGCAAATTCCCGGTCGCGGCCGACGCCGACGCGAAGGTGATCAATGCGTACGACGCGGCCATGCCGTTGAAGGCCGGCATGGCGAATCGCGTGTCGTACGTGATCTCGCCCGACGGCAAGATCATCTACGAGTACACGAGCCTGTCGCCCGACAAGCATGTCGAGAACACGCTGAACGCGCTCAAGGAGTGGTCGGCCGCGCATAAGGGGCAGTGAGGCGCAGTGAGGGGCCGAACGCGCCGTCGCGTTTGCCGACGTTAGCCGACTAAAACCATTTGCCGGATGAGCTTGCGATGCCGATTGTCGTTGCGTTGATTGCGCTGATCGCGCTGGGGTACGGCGCGGTGCGTGCCTTTTATGCGCTGCAGGCCGCTTTCGGGCTGGCGGTGGCGGAGGGTGTGGCTGTGCTGGTCGCGTTGCTGATCGCCGGTGCGCTCGCGTACTGGCGGCAGCGGCGCCGCGAAGTCGCGCCGAACGTGCGCGACGGCGACTGGACGCACGAATTGAAGGGCAGTTGGGGCTCGGTGCGGCTCGCGGCGGCCAAGCGGCTCTGCGAGATTCGCGTCGGCGACCAGCAGGGCGCGTATATCTTCGCCGATCTGCTCGGCGCCGAAGCACAGGGCCGCGACGCACAGGCGCGGCTCGCGCTGAAGGTCAAGGACTCACGGCACGGCGAGTGGCTCGTGCCGATGTCGAACGAGCGGGCGGCGCGCCGATGGCAGCGGATTTTCTCGCTGGCCATCGAGCAGAAGCTGTGAGCGCCACCTTCACTACGTCATGACGACGTCGGCGTCGCGCCACCCGCGCGGCGTGCCTTTCTCGCCTCCCAGCGCACGCGGATGCGATCCATGTACAGATAGACGACCGGCGTCGTATAGAGCGTCAGCATCTGGCTGACGATCAGCCCGCCGACGATCGAAATACCGAGCGGCGCGCGCATCTCCGCGCCTTCGCCGCTGCCGAACGCGAGCGGCAACGCGCCGAGCAGCGCGGCGAAGGTGGTCATCATGATCGGCCGGAAGCGCAGCAGACAGGCCTGGTAGATCGCGTCGCGCGACGACATTCCCTTGCGCGACGCGTCGATCGCGAAGTCCACCATCATGATCGCGTTCTTCTTCACGATGCCGATCAGCAGGATCACACCGATCAGCGCGATGATGCTGAACTCGGTCTTGAACAGCAGCAGCGCGAGCAACGCGCCGACGCCCGCGGACGGCAGCGTCGACAGGATCGTCAGCGGGTGGATGTAGCTCTCGTACAGGATGCCGAGCACGATATACACCGCCGCGAGCGCGGCGAGGATCAGGATCGGCTGGTCGGACATCGACTGCTGGAACGCCTGCGCGGTGCCCTGGAAGCTGCCGTGAATCGTGGCGGGCATGCCGATCTCGGCCATCGTGTCGTAGATCGCCTGCGTGGCGGTGGACAGCGACACGCCCGGCGGCAGGTTGAACGAGATCGTCGAGGCGACGAACTGGCTCTGGTGATTGACCGATAGCGGCGTGGTGCCGGGCCCGAAGCTCGCGATCGCCGACAGCGGCACCATCGTCTCCTTCGCGGTCGACACCGCCGAGCCCGACGACGCGCTCGACTTGCCGCTCGCCGCGATGGAGTTGATGGCCTGATTGCGCGCGGAGTCGGCTGCGATGCTGGCCGCGCTCGTCGCGGTGGTGGCGGCCATGCCGCCGGTTGCCGCGCTCGTCGTGGTCGACGTGCTGGTCGCTCTGGACGTCACGGTGCCGGCCGGCGCGTTGGTGGTCTGCGCGCCGCTCGCGCTGCCGCCCGACGTGCTGACGAAAATCTGCTTCAGCATCTCCGGGCTCTGCCAGTATTGCGGCGCGACTTCCATCACGACGTGATACTGGTTCAGCGGGTTGTAGATCGTCGACACCTGGCGCTGGCCGAACGCGTCATACAGCGTGTTGTCGATCTGCGCGGGCTTGATGCCGAGGCGCGATGCCGTGGCGCGATCGATCGTCACCATCGCTTCGAGACCGCCTTGCTGCTGGTCGGAGTTCACGTCCGCGAGCTCCTTGCGTGCCTGCAGCGCCTCGGTGAGCTTCGGCCCCCACTTGTACAGATCGGGCGTCGAGTCGGCGAGCAGCGTGAACTGATACTGCGCGTTCGATTGCCGGCCGCCCACGCGAATGTCCTGCACCGCCTGCAGGAACGTGCGCGCGCCGGCCACGTCGCCGAGCGGCGCGCGCAGCTGCTGGATCACCTGGTCGGCGGACAGCTTGCGCTCGCTCTTCGGCTTCAGCGACATGAACATGAAGCCCGAGTTGGTCTGCCGGCCGCCGGTGAAGCCGGCCACGCTGTCGACCGCCGGATTCTTGCTGACGATTTCCATCATCTCCGAGAACTTGCCTTTCATCGCCTGGAACGACGTGCTCTGGTCGGCCTGGATGCCGCCGATCAGGCGCCCCGTGTCCTGCTGCGGGAAGAAGCCCTTTGGCACGATGATATAAAGCGCCACGTTCAGCGCGATGGTCAGCAGCAGAACCATGACGATCAGGAGCGGATGCACGAGCGCCCAGCCGAGCGTGCGCTCGTAGCCGCGATGCATCGACGTGAAGCCGCGTTCGAGCCAGCGGCCGAAGCGGTTTTCCTCATGCTTTTCGTGCGGCTCGCGCAGCAGGCGCGAGCACATCATCGGCGTGAGCGTCAGCGATACGACCAGCGACACCGCGATCGCCAGCGACAGCGTCAGCGCGAACTCGCGGAACAGCCGCCCGACGATGCCGCCCATCAGCAGGATCGGCAGGAACACGGCGACGAGCGAGATGCTGATCGACATCACCGTGAAGCCGACCTCGCGCGCGCCGATGAACGCGGCCTTCATGCGCGGCACGCCGTCTTCGATGTGGCGCGAGATGTTTTCGAGCACGACGATCGCGTCGTCGACGACGAAGCCGGTCGCGATGGTCAACGCCATCAGCGACAGATTGTCGATCGAGAAGCCCATCAGGTACATCGCGCCGAACGTGCCGACGATCGAGATCGGCACGGCCACGCTCGGAATCAGCGTGGCGCGCCAGTTGCGCAGGAACAGGAACACCACCATCACGACGAGCGTGACCGCGATCACGAGCGTGCGCTCGGTGTCCCTCAACGACGCGCGGATCGTCGTCGAGCGGTCCGAGGTCGGCGCGATGTCGACGTCGGCGGGCAGCGACGCGTGCAGTTGCGGCAGCATCGCCTTCACGCGGTCGACGGTCTCGATGATATTCGCGCCCGGCTGCCGGTACAGGATCACGAGCACCGAGCGCTTGCCATTGAAGAGACCGAGATTGCGCAGATCTTCGACCGAATCGACGACTTCGCCCATGTCGGAGAGTTTGACCGGCGCGCCGTTGCGATAGGCAATGACGAGGTCCTTGTACTGCGACGCCTTGCTCGCCTGGTCGTTGGTGTACAGCTGTACGCGGTTCTCGCCGAACTCGATCGAGCCCTTCGGGCTGTTCGCATTGGCCGCAGCGAGCGCCGCGCGCACGTCCTCGAGGCCGATGCCGTAATGCGACAGCGCATGCGGCAGCAACTCGACGCGCACGGCCGGATTCGCCGAACCGCTGACATCCACTTCGCCAACCCCCTGCACCTGCGACAACGACTGCTGCAGCACCGTCGCGGCCGAATCGTAGAGCTGGCCCGCCGTCAGCGTGCTCGACGTCAGCGCGAGAATCAGGATCGGCGCGTCGGCCGGGTTGACCTTGTGGTAGGTCGGGTTGCTGCGCAGGCTCGCGGGCAGGTCGGCGCGCGCCGCGTTGATCGCCGCCTGCACGTCGCGCGCGGCGCCGTCGATGTTGCGGTTCAGGCCGAACTGCAGCGTGATGCGCGTCGAGCCGACCGAGCTCTGCGAGGTCATCTCGGTGACGTCGGCGATCGAGCCGAGATGCCGCTCGAGCGGACTCGCGACGCTCGTCGCGACGGTCTCCGGGCTTGCGCCCGGCAGCGTCGCCTGCACCGAGATGGTCGGGAAGTCGACCTGCGGCAGCGGCGCGACCGGCAGCTTCGTGAACGCGAATACCCCCGACAACGCGATGCCGATCGCCAGCAGCGTGGTGGCGACCGGACGGGAGATAAACGGACGCGACAGGTTCATCGCTCAGTTCCCTGCATCGGTGGCGGGCGGCGTGGCGCTACCGGACGAATCGCCGCGGTTAAAGCGCTCGCGCAGCCGGCGGCCGAGCGAATCGAACGCGAGGTAGATCACCGGCGTCGTGAACAGGGTCAGCAACTGGCTCACGATGAGGCCGCCGGCGATTGCGATACCGAGCGGCCGGCGCAGCTCCGAGCCCGCGCCGGTGCCGAGCATCAGCGGCAGCGCGCCGAGCAGCGCGGCGAGCGTGGTCATCAGGATCGGCCGGAAGCGCAGCAGACACGCCTGGTAGATCGCCTCGCGCGGCGGCTTGCCTTCCTCGCGCTCGGCGTAGAGCGCGAAGTCGATCATCATGATCGCGTTCTTCTTCACGATACCGATCAGCAGCACGATGCCGATGATGCCGATGATGTCGAGATCGTGGCCGGTGATCAGCAGCGCGAGCAGCGCGCCGACGCCGGCCGACGGCAGCGTCGACAGAATCGTGATCGGATGGATGAAGCTCTCGTACAGCACGCCGAGCACGATGTACATCGTGACGATCGCCGCGAGGATCAGGAACAGCTCGTTGGCGAGCGACGCCTGGAACGCGAGCGCCGCGCCCTGGAAGCGCGTCTGGAACGACGCGGGCAGACCGACGTCCTTCTCGGCCTGCTGGATCGCCTTGACCGCCGCGCCGAGCGACGAACCCGGCGCGAGGTTGAACGACACCGTGGTGGCCGGGAACTGGCTCAGGTGAGTGACCAGCAGCGGCGCGGGTTGCTCGATGAACTTCGCGATCGACGACAGCGGCACCTGGCCGCCTGTCGACGTGGAAGAGGGCAGGTAGATCGAGTTCAGCGACGTGGTGTAGTGCTGCATCGTCGGCTGCGCTTCGAGAATCACGCGGTACTGGTTCGACTGCGTGAAGATCGTCGAAATGATGCGCTGGCCGAACGCATCGTACAACGCGTTGTCGATCGTGGCCGGTGTGATGCCGAAGCGCGCGGCGGTCGCGCGGTCGATCTCGATGAACACCGAGCGGCCGTTGTCCTGCAGATTGGTCGCGACGTCCGCAAGCTCGGGCGACTGCTTCAACCGGTCGACCAGCTTCGGCACCCACGTGGTGAATTCGCTGATGTTCGGATCGGTCAGCATGAACTGATACTGCGTCGGGCTGACGGTCGAGTCGATCGTCAGGTCCTGCACCGGCTGCATGTACAGCGACGCGCCCGGAATATGCGCGACGTCTTTCTGCAACTGGCGGATCACCTCGCTCGCGGTATTGCTGCGGTCGTCGCGCGGCTTCAGGTTGATCAGCATGCGGCCGCTGTTCAGCGTGATGTTGCTGCCGTCCACGCCGATGAACGAGGTCAGGCTTTCGACGTCCGGGTTCTTCAGGATCTGGTCGGCGAGCGCCTGCTGACGCTCGGCCATCGATGCGAACGACACCGACTGCGGCATCTGCGTGATCGCCTGGATCACGCCGGTGTCCTGCACCGGGAAGAAGCCCTTCGGCACGAACACGTACAGCAGGCCGGTCAGCACCAGCGTGAGCACCGCGACGACCAGCGTGGAGCGCTGACGGTTCAGCACCCACGTGAGCGCGACCGCGTAGCGCGCGATCACCCAGTCGATGAAGCGGTGCGCCTTCGCCTCGAAACGGTGACTGTCGTGCGGCGGCGTGTGGCGCAACAGCTTCGCGCACATCATCGGCACGAGCGTCAGCGACACGACCGCCGAGATGACGATCGTCACCGCGAGCGTGATCGCGAATTCGTGGAACAGGCGCCCGACCACGTCGCCCATGAAGAGCAGCGGAATCAGCACCGCGATCAGCGAGACCGTCAGCGAAATGATCGTGAAGCCGATCTGCTTCGAGCCCTTCAGCGCGGCTTCGAGCGCCGTGTCGCCTTGCTCGACGTAGCGCGCGATGTTCTCGATCATCACGATCGCGTCGTCGACGACGAAGCCGGTGGCGATGGTCAGTGCCATCAGCGACAGGTTGTCGAGCGAGAAGCCGCACAGGTACATCACCGCGAGCGTGCCGATCAGCGACAGCGGCACCGACAGGCTCGGAATGATCGTCGCGTAGACGTTGGCGAGGAACAGGTACATCACCAGCACGACCAGCACGACCGACATCGCCAGTTCGAACTGCACGTCGCGCACCGACGCGCGGATCGTCGTGGTGCGGTCGGTGACGACCTCGACGTCGAGCGCGGCGGGCAGCGACTGCTGCAACTGCGGCAGCAGCGCCTTGATGCTGTCGACCACCTGGATCACGTTCGCGCCTGGCTGGCGCTGCACGTTCAGGATGATCGCGGGCGTGTTGTCGACCCACGCGCCGAGCTTCGTATTCTCCGGTCCCGCCACGATGCTCGCGACGTCGGTCAGCATCACCGGACGGCCGCTCTTGTACGCGACCACGGCGCTCTTGTATTCGTCGGCGTCGGTCAACTGGTCGTTCGAGTTGATCGTGTAGTTGCGCGTCGGACCGTCGAAATTGCCCTTCGGCGTATTGACGTTCAGGTTCGAGACAGTGGTGCGCAGGTCGTCGAGATTCAGGCCGTACGCGGCGAGCGCGCGCGGGTTCGCCTGAATGCGGATCGCCGGGCGCTGGCCGCCCGACAGGCTCACGAGACCCACCCCGGCGACCTGCGAAATCTTCTGCGCGAGACGCGTGTCGGCGAGATCCTGCACCTGCGTGAGCGGCAGTGTCTTCGACGTGATCGCGAGCGTGATGATCGGCGCGTCGGCCGGGTTGACCTTCGCGTAGATCGGCGGCGCGGGCAGGTCGGACGGCAGCAGGTTGCCCGCCGCGTTGATCGCCGCCTGGACCTCCTGCTCGGCGATGTCGAGCGGCAGGTCGAGGCTGAACTGCAGCGTGATGATCGACGAGCCGGCCGAGCTTTGCGACGACATCTGGTTCAGCGACGGCATCTGCCCGAATTGCCTCTCGAGCGGCGCCGTCACGGACGACGTCATCACGTCCGGGCTCGCGCCCGGATAGAAGGTCTGCACCTGGATCGTCGGATAGTCGACCTCGGGCAGCGCGGACAGCGGCAGAAAGCGCAGCGCGACGAGGCCGACCAGCATGATCGCCGCCATCAGCAGCGCGGTGCCGACAGGACGCAGAATAAAAGCGCGGGATGGATTCATGCGGTAAGTGCCGTGCCTTTACTTTATTGCGATGCTTGCGCCGCGTGCCGGCCGCGATGCGCGTGCGCGCCGGATGCGGCCGATGCGCCGGACGCGCCACGCGGCCGCTCGGCCGGAATCGTGATCTTCGCGCCTTCGCGCAGCCGGTCCGAACCGTCGATCACGACGCGCTCGCCGACCGCGAGGCCCGACTGGATGCTGGTGCGCTCGCCGTCGACCGGGCCGACCTTGACCTGGCGCACGGTGACCGTGTTGTCGGGCTTCACGACGTACACGAAGGTACCCATCGAGCCGTTGAGCACCGCCGAGGTCGGCACGATCACCGCGTTCCTGATCGTATCGACGAGCAGGCGAGTGTTGACGAACTGGTTCGGGAACAGGCCGTTGTCCTTGTTCTCGAAGATCGCGCGCAGTTTGATCGTGCCGGTGGTCGTGTCGATCTGATTGTCCATCGTCTTTAGCGAGCCGACTTCGAGCGGATGCGTGTTGCTGCGGTCGTACGCGGTGGCCGACAGCGACTCGCCGTTCTGCGTGTGCTGGATGATCTGCTGCAGATTGTCTTCGGAAGTCGTGAACAACACGCTGATCGGATCGAGCTGCGTAATCACGACGATGCCGTTGGTGAGGCCCGAGGTCACGTAGTTGCCCGGGTCGACCTGACGCAGACCGACGCGTCCCGACACCGGCGCGGTGATGCGCGCGTACACGAGGTCGAGCTTGAAGCTGTCGATGTTCGCCTGGTCGGACTTCACCGTGCCTTCGTATTGCCGCACCAGCGACGCCTGCGTGTCGACCTGCTGACTCGCGATCGAGTCCTGCGTGAGCAGCGTCTGATAGCGCTTCAGATCGAGACGCGCGGTGGCGAGCAGCGCCTCGTCGCGCACCAGCGTGCCCTCGGCGTTGCGCAGCGAAATTTCGTACGGGCGCGGGTCGATCTGGGCCAGTACGTCGCCCTTCTTGACCATCTGGCCTTCCTTGAAATAGACGTCCTGCAGCACGCCGCTCAGTTGCGGCAGCACGGTGACGGTGGCGAGCGGCGTGACCGTGCCGAGCGCAGTCAGCACGACCGGCATCTCGCCCTGCGTCGCGGCGGCGACGTGCACCGGCTGCGCCATGTTGGCCATCGCGTTCGGGCCGCCGCGGCCGAAGCGGCCGCTGCGCGCGCCGCTCGGCGCCCCCGGCGCGCTCGCGCCGCTGCCGGCGCCGCCCCACGGATGCCAGCGCCACAGCACGACGCCGAACACGACCAGCGCCGCGACGATCAGCGCGACAGTGCGGCCACGGTGGCGTTTCACCGCGCCGGGCGCGCTCGATTGCGCGCCGTTCGCGGACGGCTGGGAAGCGGCAGGGCGTTGGGTTTCCGGGTGCTTTTGTTGTTCGTCCATCGGTTCGGTCGGGTGGCTGGCTTGATGATGTGAGCCGCCGATGCGCTCGCCGCCATTCGAAGGGCGGTGGGCCGGCACACGGGCGGCATGTCAGGCGGTCGTGGCGGCGGGCGCCGCGCAATGTTCAGCGCGATGCTACCCGAGGCGCGGGACAGAGATGTTAACGCAATGCGGAATCATCGCGGCTGGACGCGGCCGGTTCGACGACGCTCACGGCTCGCGGCGCGCGGTCCCGCGACGGGATGCGTGATCGTACGTTGCGGCGTCTGTAACAGTCCAGCCGCGTATTTTTCGGTTGATTACGAAGGTTACAGCATGTCGGCGCATCGTCGGGCGAGGGCGGGCCGCCGTCGCCACTCTCGCACATCACGGGCGGCTGGCGCCGCGTTCGATCCGCGCGGGGCGCCGTTTGGCGCCCGATGCCGCCGACGGCTTATTCGTCGAGCCGGCGCCCCGGCGTGCCGCCGATCTCCAGCACGATCTTGTCGATGCATTCGAGCAGCGCGGGCGCGGCGCGCGCGATCAGCCAGTCGCGCGGACATTGGTCGGCCGAGCCGCCGCAATTGACTGCGTAGCGCTCGCCCGACGGCCCGACGAAGCCGAGCGCGATCGCGTTCAGCCCGTTGTACCACTCGCCGGTGGCGATTGCGAAGCCGCGCTCGAGGGTGTCCTGGATCGCGCTTGCGAGACGGCTGCCGATATAGCCCCAATCGTCACCTTCGGCCGTCTGCAGGCCGACCAGCAGACGGTCGCGGTCCGGTTGCGCGAGCGCCGCGAGGTACGCCCGGCCGACGGCGGTGCGCGTCAAGCTCATGCGCGAGCCGATTTCGAGTCGCGACACGAGCACCGCCGAACGCGGCCGGATCGCGTCGATGACGACCATGTCGTAGCGGTCGCGCACCGCCAGATGCACCGACAACGCGGTGCGTTCCGCGAGTTCGATCAGAAACGGCCGCGCGCGCGAGCGGATGTCGAAGTTGCGCAGAAAGCCGTTGCTCAGCTCGAGCACCGACGAGGTCAGCACGAAGCGTTCGCTGTCGGGTAGTCGCAGCAGAAAACCGGTGCCGACGAGCGTCGCGGTGATGCGCGACACGGTGGGCTTCGGGATGCCGGTCAACTCGGCGAGTTCGCGATTGCTGAGTGGTGCGTGCGCGGCAGCGACGGCGCGCAGTACGGTCAGGCCGCGCGCGAGCGCGGTGACTTCATCGCCCGGGCCGTCTCGGTCTTTGCTGGCGGGGACCTTGGCGGCGACGGGTTGGTTGGGAGTGGATCGGTTCATGCGTTTTTATGGAACAGCATTTCAAATTGTTCGTGCGACAACCTGTTGACGGCCGCTCACAGAGGCAGGGACATCTCCAAACCGGGGCACCCATTCATACATTTTTAAGAAAAGTCATTGTATCGGAAGAAATTGCCGATCGATGGTCGACTACTTCTTTTTGCTTGACTTAGTCAGCATAACCATAAAAAATGGAACCGCATTTCGAAAGTCGCTTGTCTCCGCTGCATTTTGGTGCGCGCGAGGGGAAAAATCCTAAAATCCAGGATCGGTTGCCCGTCCAATGCGCTCGAGCCTTTCGAATATCTTCTCTCAGGTTCTAGCACGGCCCTCGGAATGGCTAGAACTTTTTAAGGCGTCACGGCAACGTGACGCTTTTTTTTTGTTGTTATGGGAGCACAACAAAGTTTGCGGGAAGTAAGGGAGAGCGGTTCAGATACAACAAAGTCTGCGGCGACGCGTATTTTTATTGTGCAATGCGCCAATTTTAATGGTGATAGATTGGTGCTCTGCCTCGGCGATGCAAACCGGAGCACTTTGTCTCAACGCCGAGATCACGAGCGCGAATGCGGATTTCCACGAGTGGTTCAACCAAGTCATACGCTTGGGGCGCCTCAATTGCGCTATCGCGCAATTGCTTGAGAACTCCAGAGGAAAGGTCCGTGCAGAGGTGGCGGTTCGTGTCGCTGCCTTCAGGGTCAGCCATCCGTAAGTGACGGCATAGTCATCGGGGCTGCGAAGTATTTCGGATTTTATCCAAGACTGCCCTAACGCAGTCCTGTTGGGACGGTGGCGATGCGCGCGAGCGGCATTTTGGAGTGACAAAAGTTTGCCACCGAGCTCAGAATCATCTCCCGTGCTATTTCCAATAAGCGCTTCGATGTCATCCCAGAATCCCGCTGGGAGTTCCGGTTCTACATCGTCGTCCATATAGTTTTCATTAATTTTTGACGCGGCGAAAGCGGCGCGGAGGAACGCGTTCGCGTGGCCTTGTAGTTGCGAGAAGAATATCTTGATGGGGAAAGAGGTTGCCGCACGGCCAAGTATGGGCATAGTCGTCCCATTCTTGACCACTGACGGGATACGACTCGTTGAACAGCGCTGAAGCATCGATCGGGAATCCATACTCGGTTGATTTGAGTGCATTGAGCAAACCATCGCACAGCTCGGCAACCCGTTCCGGGGCGAAACTGCAGGCGGCCGCAAGTGCTGCACGGACAACGCGCGCGCTATTTTCCCCGTCGAGCGTAGTGCCGCTCAGAATTGCATCGTAGCCAGATAAATCGGGAGCATCAGCAGAGCGAACTGTGATATCGCACCGCGCGAGGTCGATATTCAGAAGTAGGTTCTGTGATGGGCATGCGCTCTCCATTCACAGTACGCTACCTTCGATGCGATCCTCGGCTCAGCTGCATCGAGCTTGTAATAACCCAAGGCAGCCTGTTCATACTGATGTGATGTCAAGCAAGCGTCAGCAGCGCACTCAACTCCCCAATCTGGATTGGGTTGATGATGTATCCGGAGAAGTCGAAGATCGTGTATCGCAAGGACAGCAATCGCACTGGCACTTATCCGAACGTGCAGTTTACGTTCCTCGGTTTTACGTTTAGACCGAGAGGGGCATTGAGCAAACACCAGCGGCGATTTACTGGCTTTCTGCCAGCGGCGAGCAGCGATGCCTTAAAGCGGATGAGACAGCACGTGCGAAGTTGGCGAATACACCGACGAACATCGGCGACGCTGGATGAACTTGCGCAGCAATGCAACACGACGATACAAGGGTGGTGGAACTACTATGGGGCGTTCTACCGGGCGGCGATGCACAGCCTCTTCGGCTACATCGACCTATGGCTTATGCGGTGGGCTCGACGAAAGTACAGGAGGCTGCGGCAGCGCAAGCGACGTAGTGCGGAATGGCTACGCAAGATGAAGTTCGCCCACCTCAGGTTGTTTGTCCACTGGCGTATCGTTGGCGTATCGGTCGGATAACGGGAGCCGAATGAGTCGAGAGGCTCACGTTGGGTTCTGCGAGAGACTCGGGGTGCAACTCCCCGGGTCTACTCACCTCATAACAGCCAGCCACGATGATCCCGCCGATCACGCCGGTCTCGAGTGGGCATCCTTTTGTTTTCGGAATGTCCTATATTCGCGGCAAGTGATCCCGATCACCAACCTCGCTGCCGCGGCGGACCGTCCGGGCCGGTTGCGGAACGCGCACGCTGACCATTACTGAGTTCTCACGCTTGACCCCGGGCTTCGCTTTCGCGGTGCCGACCCTGTGAATCGATTGACGTTTTAAGTTTCGCTTAAGTTTCGATCTCTACGGTTACCCCTCCGAAGACACGGTCGCCCCGAAGGCATGCGGACAGATGTTGGGCAAGCGCACCGACAGCGGTATCCGAACAAGCCCGAGCTTCGCGACGCGTGCGTAGCGCGAATGAGCGTGGCGGGCGTGGCCATGCAAAGTTGGCATCGGGTCCGGCCTCTCTTCATTCGTGACGGCACGCGAGCCAAGTCGCCGTCGTTCAATATCACCGCTTCCCGCCGTTCCTTCATGAGTTTTCCCACATTCGAAGTGCCGGCAGCACGCACCGGCAAACTCCTGTTTTTCCGTTCGACCCCTTGCGTCCACGCGACGGATGCGCCGGCGCTTTGCTCGCCGCCACTCCCGCTGCCACGGACCGGTCGCGCCCGGCTCGCGCAGCAGGCAATACGTCCGGCAGATGTTTCGTGAGCGTCGGGACATGCGTGCGTGCATCCTGATCCTGGTTTTGTTCTCCTTATTCGCCGGTCCCGCGATGGCGCGCGCCCGTCATATCAAACGCGTCGTGGCGAAACCCGCGGTGCTCGCGCGCGCTGCGATGGTCGTCGATCTGACGACCGGGCGCGCGCTGTATATGAAGCATGCGGATCAGCGCCTCCCGATCGCGTCGTTGACCAAACTTCTGACCGCAATGGTGGTGATCGACTCGAAACGCTCGCTGGTCAAGCCGTCACGCATCACGGACGCCGATGTCGACCGCTTGAAGTGGTCGCGCTCGCGCCTGCCGGTCGGCTCGCTGCTGCTGCGTCGAACGATGCTGCATATCGCGCTGATGTCGTCGGAGAATCGCGCGGCATTTGCGCTGAGCCGTGATTATTCGGGCGGACGTGCCGGCTTTGTCAAAGCAATGAATCGCAAGGCGCGGCGTCTGCACATGACTCACAGCCATTTCGTCGATCCGACCGGACTGTCGCCGCAGAACGTATCGAGCGCGCGCGATCTGGTGAAACTCGCAAGCGCCGCGTACCGGTATCCGAAGATACAAGCGTATTCGACGTCCCATAGGCAAGTCGTTCTTGGCGGCGACGGCCCGCTGATGTATCACAACACCGATCCGCTCGTGCATCGCGCGTCATGGCACGTTGCGCTGCAAAAAACAGGCTTTACGAACGAGGCCGGTCATTGCCTGATCGTGATGACGCCGGTGAGCGGACACATGATGGTGATCGTGCTGCTCGGCGCTCCGAATCCGCACGCGCACTTTCAGGACGCGATCGAGCTGCGGCGCTGGATCCGAACCATGCGCCACCGCTGAGCGCGCAACGCGCTGGGGCGTTGCGTCCGTCGCCGAGGTTGCGTTTCGCAACGCCCACCGTTGACTGATTTGCGCGGTTTTGCGCGGCGGCCTCACAGCTCGGGTCGGCGATCGAATCGTTATTCCAGCGGTGTGTCAATGAAACAAGTTTCGCGAGCTAGCGACGGCAGGTGGATTTTGCCGCACGCCCGGATTGCGATGTTGTTGAAGGATCGAACGCTGGTCGCTGACTATGTTAGGTGCCTGACGTTCGCAGCTTCGCGGTATCCGAATCTTCGATCGACCATGTGACGTTATCGGCTTCCCGGCGAGTGATGGCTAATTTGACAGAGCGTCAAGGAAAGAATGCGAGCGTCGGCTAGGACAACGGGCACGAGATCGGCGGCAGGCTATCGCATGAAGCAAGATATCTGCTGGTTGCAGGCGCGGTGATCGGGGGGAGGGCTAACGGTCATCGCCAACGCACCCAGTCCGGCCGAGATCATCCTTGTGCGAGGGGGATTTTCTGACGAATCCGTCAGTGCCCTCTGGCTGCTGGCCAGCCCCATTCTTCCGACCGCTACGGCGTGCGTAGCATTCGTTTTGCTGCAGACGCCTTGCCAATCGCGCTGACGCGCTCGGACAAGCATGACTACCAGTAAAGTCGTTAAAAGCTTCGGGTGCAACGGCAGCCAGCGTGCGCTTTATGGGCGTCGCTCTCTAGGCCTAAGTGAAAAGGAAACGACGTGCTTCTTCCAGACACCACAGGAAGCCGTGACGGGAATCCACACATACTTTTGTCGAAGCTTGGCGACTGCAGGCATATCTACCGTTGCATCGAGTGTTGCCGATTGCCCTGATTCTTGCGCGCCTCTCCCGGGCAATACTCTTGCGTGTAACGCATTGCCCGCCGAAACGATAATTGAATCGTAGCGCTGCCCAGTTCGAACCCATTGGTCGAACGCCGCGATGCAATTTACGACCGCTTCGCGAACATGGATGCGTCTGAGAAAGGCGTAGTCGGCTAGTGGTGAGGGTTTCGGTTGCGCATGAGCCAGGTGATAGGTCCAGCAACATACGACGAGAAAAAAAAGACTAGTGATAACCTTCATTCGGTAGCAAGCCCGCAGGGGGCACTTATCCATAGGGCAACAAACCGTGAGTATACACGCAGCCTTAAACCGGCTTTCTGCACGCTTTGCCCGAAGCGGGGATGCCCACGACAATTGCGCAGCAGTGCTGCGAGTCGGGATTGCCGGAGCGGAGCGATACTCGCATCACCGCCGAACGAGAAGGAACTGGATGCTTGCCGCGGCATTTGGATGCGCCATGCTCATATCGTGTTCACGAACGCATGATGTGTTTGAAGGTGCACCCATTTACTCGGGCGCGACTGAGCTGGACGTGTCATCCGTGGTCGAATGCATCACCGAACGCTGGAAGCGTAGCACGCGCAAATTGCACCGTTCGCGCTCCGGGGAGGGTGTGCGATTGCAAGGTAAGACTTTCTTTCGTGGCGTACCCGTTGGCGTGACGGTAGCTCGCGCAATGGGGCGCACTCGCGTGCAGTTCTTTCAGGAACGGTCGACAGATCACATCTATATGTCGTTTGTGAAAGGCTGTGTGCGGTAGAGATCGAGCGCAGAGGGGCTCGTGCTAGTATTTCGGAGATCCCAGGCTCCGATGCTTCCTCGTACTGCCCATGTTGGCGGCCGTTCCCGTCCAGGTGGCGAAGGTCATCTCCTCTGAAATCACTCAATGCGTTTCCGCTCCAGGTCCATCAATTTTTCGCCAATTTCGACTAGACCACATGCGCTGCCGCGTTGGCGTTCGCACGCGCTGGGAGCGGCTTTCTCATTGGGGTTTCTCGTCCTCGCTGCGCGAGCGGCGTGGGTGCAGGGGATCAACGATAGGTTTTATCAGAAGCAGGGGGAACTTCGACAGTTGCGCGAGTTCAGCATTCATGCGACGCGTGGACGCATTCTCGACCGCGACGGGAGAGCGCTGGCGGTCAGCCTTCCGACGCGCACGTTATGGCTGGATGCGGACGGTGCGGACACGGTCTCGTCCGACCAGGCATCTGCACTGGGTAAGTTGCTCGACATTGACGCGGACTGGATCGGCGCAATGGCGGCGTCCCACAAATCATTTGTCTACCTCAAGCGGCAGGTGCCCCTGGATGTTGCGCAGCGGGCGATGCTTCTCGATGTGCCGGGCGTTTATGCCCAACCAGATTACCGTCGCTACTATCCGGAAGGCAGCATTGTGGCGCATGTCACCGGTTTCGCTGGCGTCGACGGTAATGGTCTGGAGGGCATTGAAAAAGTCGATAATCGCCTACTGACCGGTGGCAATGGCAGGCGCCGCGTGCTGCGAAACGCTCAAGGGCAGGTCATCGATACGCTTGCGCTGCAACGTCCCATCGCCGGCAAGGACGTGACGCTCACCATCGATGAGCCCGTCCAGTACGCAACCTTCAAAGCCTTGCGTGATGCCGTTGAGCGCACCGATGCACATTCAGGCTCGGCGATCGTTCTGGACGCACACACTGGCGAGATTCTCGCAATGGCAAACTGGCCGAGTTTCGATCCGAACACCCGCCGCAGAAGAACGGGCGAGGCGATGCGCAACTACGCTGTCACCGATGTGTTCGAGCCGGGCTCGGTCATGAAGCCCCTGACGATCGCACTGGCGTTGCAACGCAATGAGATATCGCCTCGCTCCGTGGTACCGACCAACGGTGGAAGGCTGCGACTCGACGGGGCCGTGATTCACGACGACAAGAACTTCGGCACTTTGACGGTTAGCGGCGTCGTGCAGAAGTCAAGCAACGTGGGCACGACAAAAATCGCGCTGCTGATGAAGCCACACGACATGTGGAACAACTTCCGTGCTGTCGGGCTGGGTCGGGCGCCCCGCGCGGGCTTGCCGGGCGCGGCAACCGGCACGCTGCGTCCTTACCAGAACTGGCGGCGGATCGAGCAGGCAACGATGTCGTACGGCTACGGTCTGTCCGCGTCGTTGCTGCAACTGGCGCAAATGTACACGGTGTTCGGCAATGAAGGTCTGTTTGTACCCGCTACGATTCATCCGCGACATGGTATGCCGGCGCATGGTCGACGCGTTTATTCGCCACGCGTCGCGGCGGAAGTGCTCACCATGCTTGAGTCCGTGGTGTCCGAGGACGGTACAGCACCACAGGCAGCCGTACCGGGCTATACGGCCGCAGGCAAGACCGGAACCGCATATCGTTGGACCGCGCGCGGCTACGACCGCAGTCAGTATCGGGCGTCGTTCGTTGGGATTGTCCCGGCACAACATCCGAGGGTGATCATCGCGGTGTCGATCGACCGGCCCCACGTGGGCTCGCATTTCGGCGGCGCAGTCGCAGGACCTGCCTTCTCGGATATCGCGGCGAAGACCATGAATCTTCTGGGCGTGACGCCTGATGATCCTGGCGCACAATTTGTGCAGGACAATCCAGGGCCGGTCACATAGACGATATGCTCGAGATCGCGTCTCACGCGCTGTCGTTAGCGGTCGACGCCTGGCAATCCTTTTGCCGTAACTGGCCACCGCATACGGACCGTTTTCATTCTTCCTTGACGCCTGCTGCCCGACGGATAATCCAGCCAACCGTGAGCCCCTGACCCAGGATCGACGAAACGACCACACAGTACGTCAACGCGAGGACGATGTCGCGCCCCGGTCCAGGCTGAATCGATAGTGCCAGTGCAACGGAAATGCCACCACGCAGCCCGCCCCATGTAAGCACGCTCCACGCTCCTTTCGGTAGCCGGGACGCCCGCCCAAGCAGCATGACAGGCAGTCCCACAGAAACCAGTCGCGCGAGCAGTGCGACCAGTGCCGCACCGGCGCCAGCGAGTAGTATCCTGCCGGGGAACTCGACGAGCAGAACCTCCATGCCGATCAATACAAAAAGAACGGCATTCAGAATCTCATCGATCAACTCCCAGAACATGTCCACGTATCGCCGGGTCGTCTCGGACATCGCGTCGGCGCGGCCGCGGTTGCCGATCATCACGCCCGCAACCACCATGGCGAGTGGCCCGGAGACATGCAGATGATTAGCGAGCGCGTAGCCGCCGATCACCGATGCGAGCGTCATCAGGACTTCGACCTGGTAATGGTCGACGCTTTTGAGCAGCCGATATGTCAGATAGCCTACGACCCCGCCGAATAGCAGGCCGCCGCCGGCTTCCAGGATAAATGCAGCCAACCCCGTCTGGACGGATGGAGTGACGCCCGTGCTGGCCATCGTGAGCAGCAGAGAGAAAAGCACGACCCCGACGCCGTCGTTGAAGAGCGACTCTCCAGTAATGACCACCTTCAGGCCTTCGGGCGCGCCTGCGGACTTCAGGATGCCCATCACCGCGACGGGGTCCGTTGGCGAAATCAGGGCGCCGAACAGCAGGCAGAAGGGCAGCGCGAGTTCGACTCCGCAAAGGGGGAGCAGTTTCCACATCGCGAATCCGATCAGCAGCGTGGAGGTCGCCGTACTGAGCACAGCCAGACTGATGATCTGGGTCCGGAAAGCCTTCAGCTTGCGTAAATCCACATGCATCGCGCCGGCGAACAGCAAAAGCGACAGCATGCCTTGCAGAAGCACCTCACTGAAATTGATCGAGTTGACGAGATGCTCTTCTGCAAGGCGCAGACCGTGCGCGACGCCAAGCTTGTCCAGTCCAACGATCGCAAGGGAGAGTCCGAGCGCCGTTACCATGACGCCGATCGTCGTCGGAAGCCTCAGAAAGCGGTGATTCACATACGCCAGTAGCGCGGTGACGACCAGACAGATGGCAATGATGTCGAGCATGCGGCGTGGTGGGAAATGAAGGTTCTGGGTTGGATTGAGCGGACCAGCGGCGCTGGATCATGTGGTCGGATTCGCACGGGAAATCTATGTTGAATTTTCTGCATCCGGACCCCAGCCGTGCTTTGGAAAACGGGAGTATGCGCGGTTGCCAAACAGGTCATCCGGCAGACGCGTGGGGCAGCCAGGCGCCTGAAATCCTCTCCCAGGCATTAACCCGAACACGCTCAGGAACGGCCCGGGCGGTATTCGGAAGCGTTTATTGTGCCTCTCGAGTAGCCAATTCCGCGTGCGGTGCGAACGATGACCTCTTTGCACCGTCCTCCGCCTGTTGCTTGTTCACGACGTGGAGCGTGCGCGTCGGGAAAGCGAATTCAATACCCCGTCTACCAAATTGGGTCATCAACTCGAGATTGATTTCCTGCTGTATGTCCATGTACAGGTTGTAGGCGGGATTGGTGACGTAATACACGACTTCGAAATCGAGCGAGCTGTCGCCGAACCCCTTGAAATGCGCACGATCAAAGCGGGTCTTTCCGGCGGATTCGACTGCCTTCTGTACCATGGCAGGAACGGCGCGCAATTGCTCGGGACTCGCATCGTATGTCACCCTGAAATTGAACAGAATGCGCCGCTCGGCCATTCGCTTGTAGTTGTGAATCGTGTTTTTCAGCAGTTCGGTATTGCTGCAAACGATCTGTTCTCCACTCAGACTCCGGATGCGCGTGGTCTTGAGTCCGATGTGCTCGATGCTCCCGGCAATCTCACCGAAGACGATGAAGTCGCCAATCTCGAATGGCTTGTCGAGTCCGATGGCCAGCGATGCGAAAAGATCACTCAAAATGCTTTGTACCGCGAGTGCGACGGCAACACCACCCACACCCAGGCTCGCGACAAATGCGGTGATGTTCACGCCCATGTTGGCGAGCACCGCCAGCATAAGAACGGACCACAGCAGCGCGCGCAACGTCCACGACAGCATGGTCGTGATGACCGGATTGTGGGCGAGCCTCTCTGTCGCTTCCAGCCGCCTCTCGGTCCATAGCGTCACGCCACGGTTTATCCACAGGGCCAGCTGAAAACCGATGATGAGAAACCAGAGATGGCCAAGACGGGCGTCCCACCTGTCCGGCAATGTCAGAAACTTCGTGCCGACCAGCGCTGCTGCCGCGAGTAGCGTAAGCCGGTGCGTGCCTTCAATGACCTGAACCAGCATATCGTCGAGACGGGTTGACGTTCGTCGGGACAGCATCGAAAGTCGCGTGATGGCGAACTTCAGCAGATAGATCAACGCCAGGTAGCTGGCGATGGTCGCGATCGCCGCATAGACCCACTCGCTGGCAGGGATACCCAGAAACGCGTTCAGGTCGAGCCACTTTTTCATCGATTTTCCTCTCCAATTGATTCCGCGTGACGGAACTCAAAGACGTGAGCGGTGTAAGCGCTCGTACCAGTCTGTCAGGCCTCCAGGAAGATAGTTCCCCAATTAGCTCGAGTCGGTGGCGTGGACGCGCATTCCCCGTTGACTCGATCTGGCGCGGCCCGGGCGCTCGTCCGGCTCACCTCTTCAGAAATCCAGTGTCGTGCATTTCCTGAGAAACTCGATGCATTCAGGCTGGTTTGGCCAGCACGACGAAGCCGTTGTACTCGTCAAGCTGCTCTCGCCGCTCAGCCATGCCGGTCTCCATCGTCAAGTATGCGGAACCGCCGTGCGCGGCTCAGTCCCAGTTTTCGTCGCACCATTTGATAGCCCACGCTTTCGCGCAAGATATGGCATCGGCCTCGTCGGCGAACGAATCGATATCACCTGAATCATGCGTTTCGACGCGGTCTTCCGCGTCGCCCGGTCCGCGACTGATTCTGGCTCTCGCAACGTAGCGACCATCGTTAGCGCGGTGCGCCCGGCAATCGATGTGAAATGTTCCGTAGTTGTACTGCATCGCGGCACCTCAACATTCGTTTGTTACATCAGTTGTCACGCAATCAGTCTGCATGTGCTCTTCAGCGGGGCTGCAACGCGATGTCGCGTGGGTACTCGAGCCGATTGCGTCGTCGGCGTAGGGCGGCACGATGCGCCAATCGCCGTCGGTTAGCTCGCGCGATCGGCTGAATGTCCCAGCACCGGTTCACGGTCGTCACTGCGCTCAGCAGCCGAGAGATCCCTCAGAAAACTCGAACTCCACCAGTGCACATCGAACTGGCGGATCCGCCCCATTAATGCTGCGTGACGACTGATCCGTTCTTCGATTGACATCGTCAGCGCACGCTGAATGACCTGCGCTGTCCCGTGCGTATCGTACGGATTCACCAGAAGAGCTTCTTTCAATTGTTCCGCTGCGCCGGCAAATCGGGAGAGAACCAGCACGCCGGGATCGGCTGGGTCCTGCGCGGCGATAAACTCCTTGGCGACCAGGTTCATCCCATCGCGCAGTGGCGTGACAAGCGCGACGCGGCTTGCGCGATATAGTCCCGGTAGCCGCCTACGGGCGACGTTGCGATGAATATAACGAACCGGCATCCAGTCAAGTTCGCCGAAGTCACCGTTTATCGCGCCGCAGAGGCTGTCCATCTCGCGGCGCAGATCGTCATAGGCACCCACGTCTTCCCGGCTCGGGGACGCGATCTGGATGAGTGTTGCGCTGTTGCGGTTCTCGGGGTAGTTCGCGAGAAGCTCACGAAACGCGTGCACGCGCTGCGGTAGACCCTTTGAGTAATCCAGCCTGTCGACGCCGAGAAGCAGGCGGCGTCGGGAGTACTCCTGTCGCATACGATCGAACATTTCGACACCCTCCCGGTCCTGCGCGAGAGCGGCGAACTCATCGACGTCGATTCCTATCGGATACGCCCCGACCCGCAACGTGCGATTGAAGGCCCGAAGCTGTGCGCCGGGTAGCGCGTCAGCGCCGGCTTCGGACTCTACGTAGTGCGTAAAATGCGTCACATCCGCTTCGCTCTGGAAGCCGGCCAGATCGTAGGCGAATAGTGAACGCATGAGCCATTCGTGCTCTGGAATGGCCGCCATGATGAGAGGCGGTGGCATCGGGACATGCAGAAAGAATCCGATCCGGTTGCCGCACCCCATCGCTCTGAGTTCGGCAGCAAGGGGGATCAGGTGATAGTCATGGACCCAGATGATGTCGTCGGGCCTGAGCAACGGTAGCAGCTTCCGCGCGAACAGCTGGTTGACCCGCCGGTACCCTGCTGCGAATCGTACATCAAAATTCGCGAGGTCCAGCCGGTAGTGGAATACTGGCCATAAAACATCGTTCGCGTATCCCAGATAGTAGCTATCGTAATCCTGCTGGTTCAGGTCAAGCGTCGCCAGTTGTATGTTCCCGATTGTTTGCAGTCTGACGCTGGTCTCGCTGTCAGATTCGGGTGCCGCGTCGCGAATCTTGCCGCTCCAGCCAAACCACATCCCACCTGTCTGTTGCAGACTCTCTTTTACCGCTACAGCGAGACCTCCCGCTGCGGCCTTCCGGAGGTCAGCAGTGCGATTCGAAACAACAACAAGACGGCTCACTCAATCCCCCGGTTGGATACCGCAGCGCAAGGCAAGGGCGTGAGCGTGTTATCAGCAGGTCCGATTTGCCCAGCGCTACCGCTTGTCGCGAGGACAAAACCGCCTTTACCAAGCGTCCGTTCTTTACTACAGTGTGTAAGCAATCGTAACACAGTAGTGTCAGCGCTATTCAAAGCCGCAAAGTTCACTTCGCGCTTGGCAAACGGCGAATTACTCGAATCAACCTTCGCAATATCGCCCTGATTGCAGAGCGGGACATCGAGAGAAATTTTGCACTGTATCAATTGTCGTTGCAAACACTCATCGAGCGGCTGCGGCAACCTCGCATCATGACTTTGCCGCTGGCGGTACGGCGGCAAGTTCTTTTCGATCGCATGGCAACCGCGGGATCGCTTGGAACCGTCCTGGTCGTCGATCGCTCGGGTCGCGTTTTGCTCGACTCGGATGATGCGACGCCTGAACAGGTAAGTGTGGCGAGTCAAAAATATTTCATCGTTCAACGAGACGATCCGCACGCGGGCTTTTATATCAGTGATCCCTATTCTTCCCCATTGCGTTTCGGCACGCCCAGCATAGCCCTGAGCAAGCGGATATCCGAGTCAGACGGATCGTTCGGTGGAATCGTCGTCCTGGTCATCAGTCTCGACTACTTTCGCGCCTTGCTGTTTCGCTAATCGGGAAGGATGGCGTCACGATCATGCGTCAACCTCTCGGTAATGGAATCCTTGGGAAGGACATCCGCCAGTCCCATACATTGCGGCGATTCATCTCGGCAGAGCGTCGTTCGCCAAGTCACGTAGCCCGCGCGAGTGATCGCTGGATATTTCGGTCTCCATGGGGAGTTACTCCCTTCGCGTTCAGTTTTGCGCCCGCCGACGAAGCCAGCATGACAGCCGCTGCGGCGATCTCATCGACGTCGCCGAAGGGCTTTGACGGGTTGAGCTGTTCGTACCAGGCGACCATCGCGGGATCTTCCCATTGTGAACGCGCCATCTCTGTCTTGAAGGTGCCGGGTGCGATGCCGTTCGCACAAACCCCCTTGATTAGCGGGCAACAGGCGGTCGGGTATGGACTAGCGGAATCGCGTAGTTGCCTCCGGACAGTTGATGGACGCGGCCCTGAAACTAGCTGACAAGCTGCTCGCCCAGGCACACAACGCCCTTCGGGAGACCAGGAAGATCATGAATGCGGTTCTGCGTCAGAGTGCATCGCACGTGCTCGACACGACGCTAGCAGCGCAGCTTTCCGCCACGCTAAGCGATGAGCATCATCAGCTTGCAGGAGCATTTCTCGCTGGCCAGAAGCGCGCCTGGCGCGCCCCGGACTGCGGCGTACTCCATGCGCCCTCAGCTTTTCAGCATCCGTATTACCCAGCTTCTCGACATACGGCACCTGTCCGATTTAAGTTTGTACTGACGCCTACAATGGCGGCGTCCGCCCGAGCCGCCGGCAGATTAAATTTCTGTTGACGGATGTTTTGAGGCTAGCCGATAGTCACTGCCGAAAAGACCCGTTAATTCCAGGCTCATGCGTGAAAGACACAACCCAATCTCTCTCATCGCGCGCTGACCATGTTTATTTCAGCGTGCGCGACGATATCTTCGACATGCGCCTGCTGCCCGGCGATCGTATGACCGAAGGCAGTATCGCGGATCGCTTCGGCGTTTCCCGCACACCGGCGCGCGAGGCGCTGCAGCGCCTCCAAAGCGACGGGTTGATGCGCGGCTATGTGCGCGGCGGCTGGGAAGTCGTGCCGATCGATTTCAAGCGCTTCGAAGATCTATACGAAATGCGCAAGCTGATCGAGTCGTTTTCGGTCAGCCGGTTCTTTGGGGTCGACGGCGCCTTATCCGCGACCGCCTTGCAGATGCTCGAGCGGCTCGAGCGCATCTGGAACGTTCCTCACGCACAGCGCGTTCGCGATGGCCGCGAGATGGTGGCACTCGACGAAGCCTTTCACGAGGCGTTGGTCGTCGCCGCCGGCAACGCCGAGTTGAGCGCGGCCATGCAGCGCGTGACCGACCGCATCCGCGTGGTGCGGCGGCTCGATCTCGTCTATGGTGACTGCATCGATGACACTTACGACGAACACATTGCAATTCTCGCGGCCATCCGCAATCTTGCGGCGGACAGTGCCGTCGAGTTGCTGGGACGGCACATAGAAGGGAGCCGGGCGGAGGTGCGCACGCTGACGACCGAGCGCCTGCAACGCGCCCGCACCGCATTGGAGCCTTACAGCGCTCCCTATGCACCACCAAGGTTGCGCGGCACCATCTAGCAACATACGTCGGAGCGGCTCGAGCTTTTAAGCTCCTTCTGCAGTCAGCCTCTGCGGGAATTCTGGCTGATGGCACGGTTTTCGCATAGACATGGGTATGTATACAAGCAAACCCCTGTTGCTCCCATGGCATCCAAATTCCTGAATCCGGGCCGCGGAACCCGCGGCATGGCGGTTGCGCCTCACGCGCTCGCTGCGCAGAGCGCTCTCGCGATCCTGCGTGAAGGCGGCAACGCCGTCGAAGCGATGATTTCCGCCGCCGCGACCATCGCGGTCGTCTATCCGCACATGAACAGCATAGGCGGGGACGGCTTCTGGCTGATCTCCCGTCCCGGCGCCGAGCCGGTCGGCATCGAAGCATGTGGCGCGGCGGCGCTGGCCGCAACAATCGACGAATACCGCGCGCGCGGACTGTCGGCGATTCCCGTGCGCGGCCCGCTCGCAGCCAATACCGTGGCCGGCACGGTGTCGGGCTGGCAGCGCGCGCAGCGCTGGTCGGCCGAAACGCTCGGGGGCAGGCTGCCGGTCAAACGCCTGCTGGAAGACGCGATCCATTACGCGAAGCACGGCGTGCCGGTCACGTGCAGCCACGCGCAGTGTGTGGAGAGCCGCCTTGCCGAATTGCGCCCGCTCGCGGGTTTCACCGAAACCTTTCTACCCGGCGGTTCCGTGCCCGTTACCGGCGAGCGCTTCGTCGCACCGCGTCTTGCCGCTACGCTCGAACGTCTGGCCGACGCGGGCTTCGACGACTTCTATCGGGGCGACCTCGCACGCAGCATTGCCAGCGATCTGCAGTCGGCGGGCTCCCTGCTGAGCCTTGCGGATCTCGAACGGCACGAGGCGCGCCTGCGAACGCCGCTCGCGCTCAAGCACTCGCTGGGCACGATCTATAACATGCCCCCGCCGACCCAGGGGCTGGTGTCGCTGCTGATTCTGGGCATCCTCGATCGGGTGCTGACGAAGGACATGGACCCGCTTGGTCCCGAGTTCGTGCATGCGTGCGTCGAAGCGACCAAGCTGGCGTTCGCCGTGCGCGACGCCGAGATTACCGACCCGGATTACATGCGCGTCGATCCGCGTGAGTTGCTGCAGCCGGCCGCGCTTGACGCGATGGCCGCGCAAGTCTCGATTACGGAGGCCGCGCCGTGGGGCACCGGTCGCGGGCCGGGCGATACGGTGTGGCTTGGCGTGACAGACAGCAACGGCGTCGCGGTGAGCTTCATCCAGAGCATCTATCACGAGTTCGGCAGCGGCATCGTGCTGGCGGGGTCGGGCATCAACTGGCAGAACCGCGGCTGCAGTTTTTCTCTCGACGAGCGCGCACGCAATCCGCTGATGCCGCTGCGCCGGCCTTTTCATACGCTGAACCCGGCGCTCGCACGTTTTGCCGACGGCCGTACGATGGTCTACGGCAACATGGGCGGCGACGGCCAGCCGCAATCGCAGAGCGCGGTTTTCTCACGCATCGCGAAATTCGGCTGGAATCCGCAAGCCGCGATCGATGCGCCGCGTTGGCTGCTGGGCCGGACCTGGGGCCAGTCGACCGACACGCTCAAGCTCGAAGCGCGCTTCGCGCCCGGCACAGTGGCCCGGCTCGAAGCGCTCGGCCACCAGGTCGAGACGATGCAGGCCTACGACGAGGCAATGGGACACGCCGGCGCAATCGTTCGGTATCCAGATGGATTGATTGAAGCGGGCTACGATCCGCGCAGTGACGGGGCAGCCGCGGGCTGGTAGACGCACACGCGCGCTTTTTTTCAATCAGATTGCAGGTCCGGCCTTTGAGGCCCGGAGGACGCTGCACGTCTGCCGGGCGCCGGCAGGCATTTGCTCAGTAAATGGAGTTTCGATGACCACACCCACACGCTCGCAATCCATAGCGTCGGCGGACCTCAGCAGCACTTCGACCACCGTGACAGACAACCGTTGGCTTCAGCTGGGGCTGGGTCTCGTCTGCATGATGGCGATCTCGAGTCCGCAATATGTATGGACGCTGATGACCAAACCGCTCGCCGCGAAACTCGGCGTAGCGCTACCTGAACTGCAAGTCACGTTCTCGCTGCTGATCATATTGCAGACGTTTTTCTCGGCGTTTCAGGGCAAGCTGATCGACCGCTTCGGACCGCGCATGCCGATCTCGATCGGCACCGCGATGGCGGGCCTGAGCTGGATTCTGGCCTCGCAGGTGCATAGCGCGCCGATGCTCTATCTGACCTACGGTGTGATCGGCGGGCTGGGCACGGGCATTGTGTATGTCGGCGTGGTGGGGCTGATGGTGCGCTGGTTCCCGACCAGGCGCGGCTTCGCGGCGGGCGCGGTGGCTGCCGGCTATGGCATGGGCGCGATCGTCACGACGTTCCCGATCGCCACGTCGCTGCAGACACGCGGCATCGAAGCCACGCTGTGGATGTTCGGCATTGCGTTCGCCGTGGTCGGTCTGCTGGCTTCGCAGGGTTTGCGCGTGCCGCCTTCGCACGACGATGCCGCCGGTTCCGCGGGTTCCGCGGGTTCCATTTCCGCGCCGACGGTCGCGAGTTTTCGCCCGTCGCAGACACTGAAGACGCCGCTCTTCTGGCTGATGTTCGCGATGATGACCATGATGTCCACGTCGGGTCTGATGGTCACCTCGCAGATGGCCACCTTCGCCGCCGACTTCGGCGTGACCAAGGTGCTTGTGTTCGGCATGGCTGCGCTACCGCTGGCGTTGACAATCGACCGCTTCACGAACGGACTCACGCGGCCGCTGTTCGGCTGGGTGTCGGACAAGGTGGGGCGCGAGAACACGATGTTCTTCGCGTTCGCGCTCGAAGGCGTAGCAATGGCGCTGTGGCTGCTCACGCGCGATAACGCCGTGCTATTCGTACTGCTGTCGGGCGTGGTGTTCTTCGGCTGGGGCGAAATCTTCTCATTGTTCCCGGCGACGCTGACGGACACCTTCGGCACCCGTCACGCCACCGAGAACTACGGCTGGCTCTACATCTCGCAAGGGATCGGCTCGATCTTCGGCGGCCCGCTCGCGGCATTGCTGCATCAGCACGCGGGCAGTTGGGAGCCGGTGTTCTCCACCGCGATCACGCTCGATATCGCCACCGCACTGCTGGCCATTGCCGTGCTTAAGCCGATGCGCCGCCGCTTTCTCGCCGCACAGCGGGGCGTTTGACTCCGCCCGCCGTCTGCCGCAATGCACACCGAACCGTCGTCGAGGAACAAACATCCCCGTTCAGCTTGCCTTACGCAATATCCGCAAATCGTTTTCGAACAAACTCGGCTCGGTCGACGTCCTCGGCGGTCTGACCTTCGATATTCACGAACGCGATTTCGTCAGCATCATCGGGCCTTCGGGCTGCGGGAAAACGACCGTGTTCAACGTGATCGCCGGCCTGCTCGAGGCGGATAGCGGCGATATCGTCTATCGCGGGCAAAGCGTCGACGGCTTTACGCGGCAAGGTCGGCTACATGATGCAGCGCGACCTGCTGCTGCCGTGGCGTACCGTGCTGCAAAACGTGCTGATCGGACCGGAACTGTCGAATATGCCGGCCGCTCAGGCGCACGACATGGCGATGGAATACCTCAACACGTATGGCCTCGCGGGCTTCGAACATGCCTATCCCCGCATGCTGTCGGGCGGCATGCGTCAGCGCGTCGCGCTCATCCGCACGCTGATCAACGATCCCGACATCATCTTGCTGGACGAGCCGTTCTCGGCGCTCGACTACCAGACGCGCCTGTACCTGGAAGGCGTGTTGATGGAAGCTGTCGAAACGTTCCATAAGACAGTGGTGCTCGTCACACACGATATCGACGAAGCGGTCGCGTTGTCCAGGCGCGTGGTCGTGCTCGGCGGCCGGCCTTCGCAGGTGAAGAAGATCTATGACATCGACATCGCCGCGCGCTCGCCGATCGGTGCGCGCAGCGACCCCAACTTCGCGGGTTACTTTCATGCATTGTGCGGCGAGCTCGATATTCAGACGGAGGTAATGGCAGCATGACGCAGTCCATTTCCATCCATAAATCGGCACCGGCACGGCGTGCACCGAAGGCTCGCGTGCGGTACGCACTTGACAGCGGCTGGGGCCGCTCGCTGCTGCAACTGGCGGCCGTGATTGCGTTCTTCGCCATCTGGGAAGGGGCGGCGCGCTTGGGCTGGGTATCGAATTTCCTCGTCGGTTCGCCGTCGAAAATCCTCGCGGCGCTTGTGCGCGACATGCAATCGCATCAGCTTTTTATCGACACCGGCTATACGCTTTTCGAAGCCATTCTCGGTTTCGTGTTCGGCACGGCGGTCGGATCGGTGTGCGGGCTCGCGCTGTGGTATTCGCCGTTCGTCGCGCGGCTGATCGAGCCATTCATCGTCGCGATCAACAGTGTGCCGAAGATCGCTTTCGCACCGATCGTGATCTTGTGGTTCGGCACCGGGTTGATCTCGAAGGTCGCGCTGGCCATTTCGCTGACCGCGATCGTCGCGCTGATCGCCGCGTATGAAGCGGCCAAAGACGCCGATCCCGATTTGCAGGCGCTGCTTGTCACGCTCGGCGCGAACAAAAACGATGTCTTCATGAAGGTGGTGGTGCCGTTCACTCTACCCTATGTGATCTCCACCTTTCGCATCAACGTCGGCTTCGGTCTGGTTGGCGCGGTGGTGGGCGAATTCATCTCGTCAGAGAAGGGCCTCGGGCACATGATCTTTACAGCGTCGAGCCTGTATGACCTCAACACCGTGTGGGCGGGCCTGTTCGTACTGGTGGCGATCGGCTTCGTTCTGTACTTTTTGATCGACCTGCTCGAGCGCAAGCTGCTGCCGTGGCGGCAGGCGTCGAATACCACCACGCTCAAGGTTTAACCCATTTCCGGCAGTCCAACCACTTCATCTCAGGACAGACGATGGCACTCACCGCAAGAAAGGCGCTGAGCGCGCTGAGCATCGCTTTAACAGTGAGCGTTGCAGCTGTTTCGACGCCGGCGCTTGCCGCAGGCAAGAAAGTGACTATTTCGCAAGCGTTCCAGTCGATGCTGTATTTGCCGCTCTATGTAGCGATCGACGGTGGCTTCTTCGAGAAGCAGGGACTCGACGTTAGCAAGCAGACGGCGGGTAGCCCGAGCGCGGCGCTCTCCGCCGTGCTGTCGGGCAGCGCCGATTTCTCGCTGCACGGGCCGGAGTGGACGGCCGTGGCCGCCGAGAAGGGCGCGGATGTCGACGTGATCGCCAACGTCGTGAACGGTGCGGCGGTGTGGATCGCGGTTGCGCCGGACGTGAAGTTCAGCGGCATCAAGGATGTGAAGGATCAGGTTGTCGTGTCGGGACAGATGCCGACTACGAGCACGTCGCTGTTCTTCAAGCTGTTGAAGGAGAACGGCATGTCCCAGAGTGACATCAAGCTGGTTCAGGTGCCGCTCGGCTCGGAGATCGGACCGCTGGTCGCCGGTCAGTCGAAGATCGCGGTGATGTATGAGCCGGGTCTCGATCAGGCCGTCGCGAAGGGCATGAAAGTCGTGCTCGGCTTTCCGAAGCTCTATGGCGAATACGCGTTCTCGTCGATCTCCGCCAAACGCAGCGTCGATCCTGATGCGGCCGCGAGGTTCGTGAAGGGGCTGCAAAACGCGCTGGTTTTCATGCAGGGCCATCCTGCGGAAACCGCGGCGATCGCTCGCAAGGAATTCCCGACGCTCGATCCCGTGGTGGTCGATGCAGCCGTCAAGCGCATGCTGGACGAAGGCGTGTATCCGAAGAACGTCGGCATCACGCCGAAAGCGCTGACCGTCGCGATGGACACGCAGATCGCGCTCGGCAACCTGAAGCAGCAACCCAGCTACGATAGGTTCGTCGTTCAGAGTTACATTCAGCCGGCGCTTGCCGCGAAATGACACCGTTTGCCGACGCTTCCATGACTATGTTCCCTGCTTCTTCCACCGTCGCCCCGATTCCCACTATCGCCCGGATTCGCGCCGAGGTCGCCTCGGGCAATGCAGACGTCGCGCAGTACGTCGTGCGCGCCTACGATGCCGCGTGCGAATCGCAGGCGTCATTGCATGCGTTCTGCTATTTGCCGGAGATCGCGCCGGTCAATGCCGTCGATGCGACGGCGCCGTTGGCCGGCGTGCCTGTCGCGGTGAAGGACGTTCTGGATACCGCCGACATGCCGACCGAATTCAACTCACCCGCCTACAAGGGCCGACGCCCTGAGCACGATGCGTGGGTGGTGGCGCGTCTGCGTGCGGCGGGCGCGTCGATTATCGGTAAGACCGTGACCACCGAATTCGCCTGGCGTCAGCCGGGCGCGACCGTCAACCCGTGGAATGGCGGGTTCACACCGGGTGGTTCGTCGAGTGGCTCCGCGGCGGCGGTGGCGGCGGGCATCGTGCCGCTCGCACTCGGCACGCAGACCCAGGGCTCGGTGATCCGGCCCGCGGCGTACTGCGGCATCGTCGGGTTCAAGCCGACTTATGGCGCGATCGCGCGCACGGGCGTGTTGCCGCTGGCGTGGTCGCTCGATCACGTCGGCATGTTCGCGACGCGCGTCGCCGATGTAGCTTACACACTGGCGCTCGTCACTGGGGCCGATGCAGCCGATCCGCACGTCTCGCACGTTCCGCACACTGCCGCGACGACGCGCGGCACTGGGACGCGGCGCATCGGCGTGCTGTCGAAACAGGTCGGCGGCGAAGTCGAGCCGGCGCAGCAGGCCGCGCTGGACAGGCTCGCGGCCCAGCTCGCGCGAGACGGTGCCGAGATAGTCTCAGTCGATCTGCCTGTCGAGATCTTCGAAACGCCCGCGCATGCGTTGAAACTGATGTCCGTGGAAGCGGCCATCACGCACGGCGAACTGGTCGATCGCACGCCCGAGCTCGTGAGCCAGGCAATGCGCGGTCTCGTCGACGAGGGACGCAAGCTGCCCGTCACCGCCTATGCCCGGATCAAGGCGGCGCAGATGCCGATGGCGCATCGCTTTCACGACTGGCTGACGCGCACGATGGCGCTCGATGCGCTGCTGGTCGCGCCGGCCACGGGCGAGCCGCCGCGCGGACTCGACTATACGGGCGACGCATCGTTCTGCGCACCGTGGACGTTCCTCGGTGTACCGGCCGTGACCGTTCCGGTGGGATTCGGGCCGGCGGGCTTGCCGCTTGGCGCACAACTGGTGGGCGCCGCTCACGGCGACCTGGATTTGCTGATGTTGGCGGAGTGGGTGGAATCGCGCACTGGCTGGCAAGCTACGGTGGCTCAGCAGCACGGCTGAGCGCAGAGGCAAGGCCGGGGGCAATCGAAAACCGCATAACGCCGAGGGGCCGGTGAGCTGGCCTTTCCCATCGGCCGGTGTTGATGTTCGTAAATTCCGCTAGCCGTGTTCACAGCAGCTATCCGGCGGCGAAGGCCAATATCCCCGAACTGGCGAACCTCAGGCATGTGTTCGTCAAGGCGAGCGCTCGTGTCAACAACCGCGCAAAGCAGTCATCAGCCGACGCGCGAGCGCGAGCGCCGAATGCGTGGTTTCCGAGCCCCAGAGATATTGATCAGGCATCCGGATCGAAGCAACGCGTTCTGATCGCGTCGACGTCGACCGAGCTTTCGTCGTGCGCGAGCAACTGGCTGTCCGGCAGGCGCAAGGCACGAGGTTGTCAGCGAGTTCAGGCTGATCTGCGTGTTGACCGCCAGCTCCAGTTCGCCATCATGCCTCATCAGCAGCAGTAGCTGTGAAGTTCGAAAAGAACTCCACATCCTCGTCCCAACAGGGGCGGATAGGTGTCGTAGTGCTACATGAGCAATCAAGCATCGTCATGCATCCGCCAGTGCCAAAGTGACATCTTTTGACACACCTTTCCAACAGATTTGAGGTCGCGATCTCTGTACATTCTCTTCTCGGCGCGCGATCCGCTTCGTGCGCCCTCTATGTAAAGGAGGATGCTCATGAAAACTCGAACGTTTGCCATGCTGGTGGGTGGGGCTTTGCTCACATCCATGACTGCTTCCGCGTTCGCCGGCGTGGTCGTCGGTATCGCCGTGCCGGCTCCCGTCGCGGTCGTTCCGGCGGCACCTGTCTATGCGCCGCCGACCGTGGTCGTGCAAAACGGTTACGCAGCAGCCGTGCCAGCGGCAGTCGCACCGGTTGTGACGGTTTCGCCAGTGCCCCCACCTCCCATGGCGGTCGCCGTCATGCCACGTCGTCCTGTGATGTATGTAGTTAGGGTGCCGCGTCGCGTCTGGCTGCCAGGTCACTGGGTAGGTGGGGTCTGGGTGGCCGGTCACTGGTCGTGAAATGTTTGCGCCGAACCCGTCTCGTGCGATACATCACCCCGGTCCATCAAAGCAGCAAAGCCATGTTGAACATCGCTTCGGCGCCAACGCTGCTCGCCGCGATCGGCTGGTTGGCGACTTTGTGCTGCTGGGCGTCCTCGGTGCACTTACGGTTGGAGGGTGCATGAGGCTGAATGGACGTGCACCCAAACGATTGTCCCCCGCAGCGATAATTCACCATCGTTTAACAGCTCCGCATCGCAGTGCGCAGTGCCGTATGCGGCGCTAATGAACCTCGCGGAGCTCGCGCGACGCTATGGCAATTCGTCCGCCATCCTTTTGGACGCGCTGTACGGCATGACCGCGCAAGTGGATGAGTGCCTTTCCCGGGCAAGGATGCAGAGGACCCACTGCGATCCCGGGACCGGTCAATCGAATGCAAAAGGCATCTGACTGTTTTATGTATACCTGCGTAGCAGGTCATCGAGAGAGCGAGATGAAAGGAAGCGGTATGTCGGTATGGCGGGGTTCCCTTTTCGCGCGCAACGTATTGCTGTTGATTGTACTGATGCTGACAAGTCAGATCCTGGTCTTTGCCGTCTATCTGAACTTTATCCAGAAGCCAAGAGTTGACGATGGGGCCGCGCTCGTTGCATCGCAGATCCGGATCCTGGACCGGCTGTTGTCAGTCCTGCCGGACGACGAGCGAAGCCGGCAACTGCTGGAAATGAACGGAGCGCCCCAAGGTGAACTGCCGCCGCCACAGGCTCGCGACGGGTTGCCTCCCGACTACATGGCGCACCGCTTTTTCGGTCGACTGGCATCGGAACTTGCCCCGGACGACCAGCTTCGCTGGGAGCGCGACGGGCACCGGATCTGGGTGCGTCTACATGTGCAGGACGTGCGGTACTGGGTGGCGCTGCGTGGAACGTCGGCCATGAGCAGTACGCTGCCTTGGGCGCTGATCGGCCTGTTGTTAAGTGCGGCCACCCTTCCTGCTCTTGGGGCCTATCTGATCCACCGGCCGGTCGAACAGGCGCTGCGCCGGCTGGCGCGCGCTGCCGGCACCATCGAGCGTGGCGTTTGGCCCGAAGCGGTTCCCGTGAGCGGCCCGCGCGAGCTGGCAACAGTAGCGGAGGCGTTCAACCGGATGGCGTCGACGCTCGAAGATCTCGAAGCGACGCGCGCCGAAATGCTTGCGGGCATATCGCATGATATCCGCACGCCGCTGACCAAGCTGCGCATGGCCATCTTCGCGCCGGAGTCATTCGAGGCCCCGGCCGCCAGTGCGGAACGCTTTGTCGAGGAGATCGACACCATCGTCCAGCAGTTTATCGATTTCGCCCGTGGGTGGGATAGCGAACCGGCGACGCACGGCGATCTGAACGCGCTGATCGAACAGCTCGCCGCCGACTATGCAGGTCTCGGTCGCACGTTCGAACTGTCGCTCGCGGAATTGCCACCTGTTGCGTTCCGACCGGTCGGCATGCAGCGCCTGTTGATGAACCTGATGCAGAACGCGGTCGTGTACGGTCAGGTCGGGCTCGCAGTCCGGACTACCGTGGACGCGCGAAGTGTCACGATTGCGGTTGAGGATCGGGGGCCGGGCCTGCCTCAAGAGCTTCTGTCGTTGATCAAGCAACCATTCCGGCGCGGCTCAGAGGCGGATCGAAAGGGCGGGAGCGGCCTCGGCCTCGCGATAGCGGAGCACGTCGCACAGCAGCATGGCGGCACGCTCGATCTCTTCCAGAATGCGCCATCCGGACTCAAGGCCGTGGTGCAAATTCCCATTCCTTAACGGGCACTTGTCGGCGCGATGACTGCGCCGTCGACGTGGTGTGGCAGGGACTACGACTTAATGTGACGTTCGAGCCCCGCCCAAAGGGTCTGGCAGGGCAGCGTGAGCATTTGATGAGATGGCCATTTTTCATGGTTGTGTAATGAAAAACCTTACAAGATACTTTGCGGTACTTAGTATATTCATGGCCGGCGTCGTGGCCGTTGGGTGGTTCCACCAGGCTCACGGTCACCGTCAGACGGCTGTCGCACCAGATCCGATCCCCGTGAGCGCGGTTGCGGCTTCGGTTACCGATGTTCCTGTCTATATCGACTCGCTCGGCACCGTGACACCGACACGTACCGTCACGGTCATCACGCAGGTCAACGGGATACTGCGTTCCGTCGATTTCAGCGAGGGGCAGACGATCAGGAAAGGACAGGTGATTGCACGCATCGATTCGCGGGCGCTCGAAGCGCAGCTGCTGCAGGCACAGGGTACGCTGCGTCATGACCAGGCCGTACTCGCAAACGCGAAACTGGACCTGCAACGTTATCAGCAGCTGATCAAAGCGGGCTCGATTACGCAGCAGACGCTCGATACGCAAGTTGCTACCGTCCAGGAGGACGAAGGCACGGTGCTGGCGGACACGGGCAACGTGAACAATCTGCAGGTTCAGGTCGGCTATTGCACCATCACGTCTCCCGTGGACGGCGTCGTGGGCCTGCGCCTGGTCGACCCCGGCAACTACGTGAGCAGCACCAGCACGACCGGTATCGCGGTCGTTACGCAACTGCAGCCGGCGACCGTGACCTACTCGGTGCCAGAAGACGACCTGGGACGGATCCGGCGGGCGATGTCGCAGGGGGAGGTTCAGGTGCTGGCCTATGACCGTGACGGCAAATCGTTGCTCGCGAAGGGCTCGCTGCTTGCGGTCGACAACCTCGTCAATACGAGCGCCGGCACGATCAACGTCAAGGCAGTCTTCCCCGATTCCGGCAACGCGCTGTTCCCGAACGAATTCGTGAATGTCCGGATGCAGGTCGACACGCTGCAGCGGATTCCGGTCGTGCCGACTACGGCGATCCAGCATGGCGCGAACGGCGATTTCGTTTTCGTGATCGGCGGCGCAGGCGCAGTGGCATTGCGCAACGTGAAGACCGGACCGGTAAAAGGCGACGACACGGCGATTCTCGATGGCGGGGTGAAGGAAGGAGAGCGGGTCGCGACCGACGGTGCAGACAGGCTCGATACCGGCTCGATCGTGAAAGTCGTGGCGCACTGAGCGGAGCCGACGATGAACGCTTCACGAATCTTTATCGAGCGACCCATTGCGACCGCGCTGTTGATGATCGCGTTGTTTCTGGCCGGGGTGCTGGGATACATCCTGCTGCCTGTTTCGGCGCTACCGGAAATCGACTATCCGACGATCCAGGTCTACACGCAGTATCCCGGCGCAAGCCCGGATGTGGTCAGTTCGTCGATCACCTCGCCGCTCGAAAGACAGCTCGGCCAGATGTCGGGGCTGAAGGCGATGAACTCGACGAGCTCGAACGGCACATCGGTGATCACGTTGCAGTTCGATCTGTCGTTCTCGCTCGACGTCGCCGAGCAGGAAGTGCAGGCCGCGATCAATGCGTCGTCGAGCTTTCTGCCGGCTAATCTGCCGTATCCGCCTGTCTACAGCAAGGTCAACCCTGCCGACCCCCCGGTGCTCACGCTGTCGCTGACCTCCGACGTGCTGCCGCTGACGAAGATCGAGGATCTGGCCGATACCCGGCTTGCGCAGAAGATCTCGCAGATTTCAGGCGTGGGTCTCGTCACGATCAGCGGCGGTCAGCGGCCGGCCGTGCGGGTTCAGACCGATACCGGCGCGCTCAACGCACTCGGCATGTCGATCGACGACGTGCGCACCGCGCTCGGCAGTGCCAACGTTGACCAGGCGAAGGGCAGTCTCGACGGAAAATACCAGTCGTATTCGATCGGTGCGAACGACCAGCTGCAATCGGCGGCGGACTATCGCGACCTGATCATCGCGTACCGGCAACGCGCACCGGTTCGGCTGGCGCAGATCGCCAGGCCGATCGACAGCGCCGAGAATGTGCAACAGGCGGCGTGGACCAACAGCACGCCGTCTATCGTGCTGAACATCCAGCGGCAGCCGGGCGCCAACGTGATCGATGTGGTCGATAGCGTGCAGAAGCTGTTGCCGCAACTGCGGGCGAGCTTGCCCGCATCGGTGAAGGTCGCCGTGCTGACGGATCGCACGAAGACGATCCGCGCGTCGGTTGCCGACGTCGAAACGGAGCTGGCAATCGCCGTGGCGCTCGTCGTGATGGTGATCTTCGTATTCCTGCGCAATGTGCCCGCTACCGTGATTCCCGCAGTCACCGTGCCGCTTTCGCTCGTTGGCACGCTCGCGGTCGCGTACGGGCTCGGCTTTTCGCTGAATAACCTCACGTTGATGTCGCTGACTGTCGCGACAGGCTTTGTCGTCGACGACGCGATCGTAATGATCGAGAACATTACGCGCTACATCGAGGCTGGGGAAACGCCCCTGAGGGCCGCGATCAAGGGTGCGAAGGAGATCGGCTTTACGATCGTCTCGTTGTCCGTGTCGCTGATTGCGGTGATGATCCCGTTGCTGTTCATGGGCGACGTGGTCGGGCGCCTGTTCCGCGAGTTCGCGCTGACGCTGTCGGTCGCGATCGTCCTGTCGGCGTTGGTGTCGCTGACGCTTACGCCGATGATGTGCTCGCGCATGTTAAAAGCGCAGCCACACTCGCATCGGGTCGATTTCTTCGACCGGCTCAACAGCAGGTACATACGCGGTCTCGACTGGGTATTGTCGCATCGGCGCCTGACGATCGCATCGGTGGTGTTGACGGCCACGCTGACGTTCGTCGTGCTGATGCTGATGCCGAAGGGCTTCTTTCCCGAGCAGGACACAGGTCTGATCGAAGGTGTCGTGCAGGCCGCGCCGACCATTTCGTTCCAGCGCATGATCGGCCAACAGCAGCAGGTCGTCGACCGGGTCGCACGCGATCCGGCAGTCGCAAGTCTCTCGTCGTTTGTCGGCATCGACCAGACGAGACCGACGATCAATCAGGGCACCCTGTTGATCAATCTGAAGGACAAGGGCGAGCGAGCGCGCATCGACGAGGTGATTCGCCGACTGACCGATGACACCGCAGGCCTCGCGGGCGTGCGCCTGTTTCTGCATCCGGTGCAGGATCTGACGCTCGACGACACCATCTCGACGACGAGCTACCGGCTCGGCGTGCAGTCGACCGATCCGGCGCTGCTCACTCGCTGGACTGGCGAGCTGGTTGGCGCGTTGCGCGGCGATCCGGCGTTTGCCGACGTGCAGAGCGAGGCGATGCAGTCAGGCAATCAGGTGCAACTCACGTTCGACCGCGATACCGCGTCGCGCCTTGGCATCACCCCGCAGGCGATCGACGATGTGCTGTACGACGCGTTTGGTCAGCGGCAGGTGTCGACGATCTACACGCAGCTGAACCAGTATCACGTGGTGCTGGTCGCGAGAAACAACGCCGACGACCTTGCGCATCTGCTTTCAGGACTCTATGTAAATACGTCGTCGGGCAGCCTCGCGCCGCTCGCGTCGATGGCGACGATGAAGGTGATGCCCGCGCCGTTGCGGATTGATCGCAAGGGCCAGTTCCCGTATGCGGACGTGTCGTTCAATCTCGCTCCCGGATACAGCCTCGGCACGGCGATCGCCCGTCTTGAGCGGGTCAAGGAGCAGATAGGGTTGCCGCAGTCCGTCCAGGTGTCGCTGGAAGGATCGGCCGCGACCTTTCAGTCGTCGCTGGCGAGTGAAGGGTACCTGGTCGCCGCTGCCGTGATCGTGGTCTATCTGATGCTCGGCATCCTGTACGAGAGCTTCATTCATCCGGTCACGATCCTGTCCACGCTCCCTTCGGCGGCGCTTGGCGCACTGCTGGCGCTGCTGATGACCGGAACCCAGTTCGACATCATGGGCCTGATCGGCATCGTGCTGCTGATCGGCATCGTGATGAAAAACGCGATCATGATGATCGACTTCGCGCTGGACGGGCAGCGCAACCACGGCCTGTCCGCACACGATGCGATCCGGCGTGCGGCTGAACAGCGCTTCCGTCCGATCCTGATGACGACGATGGCGTCGCTGTTCGGCGCACTGCCGCTCGCGTTCGGCTCCGGCATGGGCTCCGAGTTGAGGCATCCACTTGGCATCGCGATTATCGGCGGCCTGTGCGTCAGCCAGTTGCTGACCTTGTTCTCGACGCCGGTGATCTATCTGGCGATGCATCGTCTGGAAAGACGCTTTGCCGCGGACGAGCCGATCGTAACGGAGTATGTGCAATGAACCTGTCTGGCCCATTCGTCAGACGGCCCATCGCGACGACGTTGCTGGCTGTCGCCCTTGCTCTATTCGGTATCCTGGCATTCAGGCTGCTGCCGGTTGCGCCGCTGCCCGAAATCGACTTTCCTACGATCCTGGTGCAGGGGCAACTGCCCGGCGCCGATCCGACGACCGTGGCCACCTCGGTCACAACGCCGCTCGAGCGGCAGTTCGGCCATATTGCGGGCCTCGCTCAGATGACGTCGGTCAGCTCGCGCGGGCAAACGCAGATCACGTTGCAGTTCGACCTGAGCCGGAATATCGACGGCGCGGCACGCGACGTGCAGGCCGCGATCAACGCGGCGAAAACCAACCTGTCGCCCAACATGGACGGCAGCCCGACGTATCGCAAGGTCAATCCCGCGGATTCGCCCATCCTCGTGATCAGTCTGACCTCCGACACGGCCACGCCAGCCCAGCTTTACGACGCGGCGTCGACGGTGCTGCAACAGAAGCTGATGCAGACAACCGGCGTGGGCAACGTGGTGGTGGGCGGCGCCGCGCTGCCGGCGGTGCGGGTTGAACTGAATCCAGACCGGGTGAGCCACTACGGCATCAGTCTGGAGCAGATCCGCAGCACGATCGGGAATGCGAATGTCGATTTGCCCAAGGGATCGATGTCGGCGAGCGGGCAGAACTATTCGATCGGCGCGAACGACATGCTGTATTCGCCCGCCGACTACGGACGGCTGATCGTCAGGCAGAACAACGGCAACATCGTGCGTGTGTCGGACCTCGGCTATGTACGTCAGGATGTCGAGCAGCTTGAGAACTACGGCCTGTCGAACGGCAAGCCGGCCGTGTTGCTGGTCCTCTATAAGGAACCGGGCGCGAACGTGATCGACGCCGTCGACAACGTGAAGGCGGAACTGCCGGCGCTCGAGGCGGCGATCCCGTCGACCATCAAGCTGGCGATTTCGGTGGACCGCACGAAGACGATTCGCGGCTCGCTGCTCGACGTCGAAATGACGCTGCTTGTATCCATCGTGCTCGTGACGGCCGTCACGTTCGCGTTCTTTCGCAGCTGGCGCGCGACGCTCATTCCGGCGATCGTCGTACCGCTGTCGCTGCTGGGTACGTTCGGGGTCATGTACGTCCTTGGCTACAGCTTGAACAACCTCTCGCTGATGGCCTTGACCATTTCGACCGGTTTCGTGGTCGACGATGCAATCGTCGTCGTCGAAAACATCATGCGGCATCTGGCGCGCGGCAAGAAGCCCATCGAGGCGGCACTCGCAGGGGCGCAGGAACTGGGCTTCACGGTGTTTTCGATCAGCGTTTCGCTGATCGCGGTATTCGTCCCGCTGCTGTTCATGGGGGGACTGATGGGCCGGCTGCTGCGTGAGTTCTCGGTGTCGCTTTCCGTTGCGATCGTGATGTCGATGCTGATTTCGCTCACGGTCACGCCGATGCTGACGAGCATTTTCCTGCGCGCAGGACCGCAAGCCGGGAACGGCGACGAGCATCACGAGAGCGGATTTTCTCGCCTGTACGGCACGTCGTTGCGCTGGGTCATCCGGCATCCGCTATTGATGGGTGGCGTGACGGTGCTGGTGTTCGTGCTGAACCTCTGGCTGTTCACCGTGGTTCCGAAAGGCTTCTTCCCGGAGGAAGACACGGGGCTGCTGCTTGGCACGCTGCAGGCGTCGCAAAGCATCTCCTGGCACGAGATGCAGCATCAGTTCCAGATGGTCAACAAGGCGGTGCAGGAGAATCCGAACGTCGCGTTCGTGGGTGGCTTCGTGGGGGGAGCGAACGCGCTCAACAACGCACTGCTGTTCGTCACGCTCAAGCCCCTGGGTGAGCGTCGCGCGACGGCCGATCAGGTGATCGCTCAGGTGCGCCGACGGCTTGCCGATATGCCGGGGACACAGCTCTATCTGCAGTCGTTGCAGGACCTTGCGGCCGGTGGCCGACAGAGCGCCGCGCAGTACCAGTACACCCTTACCGCGGACGACCAGGCGACACTCGATCAATGGGTGCCGAAGTTAGTCGCGCAGATGCACAAGATGCCGGCGCTGGCCGACATCAACACCGACCAGCAGGACCAGAGCATGCAGGTCGGCATCGACGTCGACCGCGACTCCGCCGCGCGAATGGGCGTGAGCTTCAAAGATATCGACGAGGCGCTTTATGACGCGTTCGGCGAACGGCAGGTCTCGGCCATCTACGGGAACGCGAATCAATATCACGTCGTGATGGAGGTGGCACCCGAGTACTGGACAAGTCCTTCGGTACTGAAGGACATCCATGTTCCGGCGAGTCCGGCGCTCGCCACGAGCGGCGCGTCGACGACCGCCGCCGGGGGGGCGACCGGCGCAAGCGCCGCTACGCCGTCGGCCGCGGCCCAGGCGAACGGTTCAGCGCTGGTGTCGCTCGCCGCGATGGCCCGGTTCTCGACCGACCCCAGCGCCATTTCGATCAATCACCAGGCTACGTTCCCCGCCATTACCGTATCGTTCAACCTGCGCCCCGGTGCATCGATCGGACCCGTGACGCAGCAGATCAGTCAGGCCGTCGCTGCGCTCAGAATGCCGGCGAGTATCTCCGGCGCGTTCGCCGGCACGGCAGCAGCGTTTCGTGAGTCGATGGCGAGCGAGCCGCTGCTGATCCTCGCCGCGCTGTTGTCGGTGTACGTCGTGCTCGGCATGCTGTACGAGAACCTGGTTCATCCTTTGACGATTCTCTCGACGCTGCCTTCTGCGGGCGTCGGCGCTTTGATCGCGCTGCTGCTCACTCACACGGAGCTGTCGATCATCGCGTTGATCGGCGTGCTGATGCTGATCGGCATCGTGAAGAAGAACGCGATCATGATGATCGACTTCGCGATTGCCGAAGGGCGTCAGCATGCACTGCCGCCGGAGGAGGCGATCGTGCGCGCGGGCCTGATCCGCTTCCGTCCGATCATGATGACGACGGTCGCCGCAATTTTCGGCGCGCTGCCGCTCGTGCTGGGGTCAGGCTACGGATCCGAATTCCGCAAGCCGCTCGGTATCTCGATCATCGGCGGTCTGGTGTTCAGCCAGGTCATCACGCTCTATACCACCCCTGTCATCTATCTCTGGCTCGATCGGGCGTCGCGGCGGTTGCGGTGCCGAAGGAAACACGCATGAAATCGCCCATCGGATACCTGTCGGCCGTGTCGGTCGGCATGCGCTGCTGCGCCTGCGCGCTCGGCGCCACGCTTTGGCTTTCGGGCTGCGCGGTCGGCCCGGACTATCACCAGCCGGCCGTAGCGATTCCAACGCAGTTCAAGGAAGCGGGCACACAGTGGCGACTTGCGGCGCCCAATCCGCAGGCTTCGCTCTCAACCCGGTGGTGGGACGCGTACGACGATCCCGAGCTGTCCCGGCTCGTCGACGCAGCGCTGCAGTCGAATCAGTCGATTGCAGGCGCGGCGGCCGCCTATCGGCTCGCGCAGGCCACCGTCGCTGCAGACCGGGCGAGCCTGTTTCTGACGCTCGGTGTCGACGCGTCGGCCTCGCACAGCTCGAGCACGACGGCGGAATACGCGAAGGCCTACGCGAGTTGGGAAGTCGATCTGTGGGGCGGCGTGCGCCGGCAGATCGAGTCGGGCAAGGCGAACGCGCAGAGCGCGGATGCGACGCTTGCCGGCGAGCGCTTGTCGATTGCCGCGACGCTGGCGACCGACTATTTCGACATCCGCCAGCTCGATATCGACATCGACCTGTTGCGGCAGCAGGAGGCGGTCAACGGGCGGATTCTCGCGATCACGCGCGCAGCGCTGGCACAGGGGACCGCGTCGCAAGTCGATCTGCTGTATGCGCAGGACACGCAGGAGGCGGTTGTCGCGAACCTGCAAATTTCACAGACCTCGCGCGAGCAGGACGAGCACGCAATCGCGGCGCTCACGGGTGTGCCGCCGGCTTCGTTGTCGATTGCACCGCGGCTCGACTATGTGTTTCGCGAGCCCGAGGTGCCATCCGTGCTGCCGTCTGCGTTGCTGGAAAGACGGCCTGACGTGGTCAGCGCGGAACGCACCGCTGCTGCTGCGAACGCGCTTATCGGGGTAGAGAAGGCCGCATTCTTTCCGGACCTCGATTTATCGGCACAGGGTCTCGTGCAGCACAACACCTTCGCGACGCTGTTCTCATTGCCGACCCGGATGTGGTCGCTCGGTCCCTCACTTGCCGCCACGCTGTTTGACGGTGGTGCCCGCGTGGCCGCCGTGCACAAGGCGCAGGCGACCTATGACGAAGACGTCGCATCTTATCGCGAAGCCGTGCTCACGGCGTTCCAGAACGTGGAAGACAGCCTGTCGTCATTGAACCATCTGCGCCAGCAGGAGCACGCGTTTGCCGACATTTACCAGCGCAACCGGCAGTTGCTGGAGAGCGTCGCCGCGCAACTGACGGCCGGAACCGCGAGCGAGCAGTCCGATTTGACTCAGCAAGTGACGCTACTCACGGCCAGACAGAACCTGAACGATACGCAGGGGGCACTGGCGAAAAGCGGCGTTGGGCTGGTGAAGAACCTGGGCGGCGGCTGGATGTCGTCGAAGAGCCAGGCCCCGATCCCATGATGGCGGGCGCGCCGTTGTAACGTCGTCTGCCGATCTGCGCGGTCCAGAGTCCGATAGCGCCCACGACCGTTTTTCAAAGTCCGCGTCTCGAACCGCGTGCAAGGCCCCGTTACGTCCACTTGTGCGGTATCGCTTCCCCGCGACGTGGCTTGACATGACATGCAACACATTTCCAACAACATGTAGCGCACAGGTTCCCTACATTGGCGGCTGTGTCATGCGGGGTTCGCCAGTGGGGTGAATCCATCACATGGAGAGTGTGCAGTGAAATTTAAAATCGTTCTCGTGTCTGCTGCCAGTGCGGTAATTTCTATGGCTGTCGGCAAGGCGCCTGCTGGGTCCCTGGCGATTGATATCAGCGTGGGCGTTGCGGTTCGCCGGACAACCATCGATAGATGGGCTTGAACATGCATGACTATCGCTTTGTCGCCGCGGTTCTCAAGCGAAGCCGCGCACGACGGTGGCTGGGCGCGCTCGCCGTCATCGCCACTGAGTGCCTGCCTTACTCACCAGCGTTGGCGCAGTCGTCGCTGGACGATAGCGTGGGCATCAACGTGACCGCATTGCCCCACTATGAAGGCAGCAAGTCCTATCGTGTGCTGCCGTTGCCCATGCTGTCGCTGTTGAACGGGGCAATCTTCGTGCAGGGGCTCACGGGCGGCGTCGCCTACCCGTTGGGGCCGAGTGTTGCGGTGGGCCCGCTGATCGGCGTTCAGCTGGGCCGCAACCAGGACTATGCGGCGGTGCTCAACGGCATCGGAGATATCGCAACGTCCTTCGACTTCGGTGCGTTCGCGCGCTGGCACTATTTGGATCGGTGGGCGCTGCTTACCACTTCTGAGCGCTTACTTCGCGCTGCATCATCGTGAGAGCACTATCAATGAACCAGAATCTGACATCGACTCGTATTGCGCCACTGCTTGTCTGCCTCGCTGTTGGGTTGGGCATGGCGGGGTGTGCGGTCACGCCGCCGAGTGCGCCTACCGTCATGGCGGTCCCAGCGAACGGCAAGACCCTCAACCAGTTCCAGCAGGACGACTATAGCTGCCGCACGTACGCGACGCAGGTCATGAATCCGGCGGCGGCCTCGCATCAGCCGGCAACCTCCGGACTTGCTGCTACCGCCGTCGGCACGGCTGGAGGCGCTGCGGCCGGGGCTCTGATCGGCGCCGGGGCGGGCAACGCCGGTGCCGGCGCCGCAATCGGTGCGGGTGCCGGACTGCTGCTCGGCAGCATGACGGGCTCGGCGCAGCACAATCAGACCGAAGCGTCGTTGCAGCAGCAATACGACAACGCGTACGCGCAATGCATCACGGCAAAGGGAGATACGATCGAAACACCTCGTTCGGCAGCGATCGTCGTGCCCGTACGCCCCGTGCCGCCCCGCGCCGTAATCTATGGCGCGCCCCCACCTTACTACTACGCGCCGTACTGATTTCGCTCGTATGGTCGTGTCATGGCTTGACCTGGAATTCTGCCGGCTGGAAATCCTGGGTCGAGCTTTGTCCCCTGGCTATTCCGTGCACGTCATTCATTTCTTAACGGAGTCTTTGATGAAACGTTTATTCATTATTCTGGCTGCAACGTTCGCTGTGTCGTCTGCGTTCGCGCAGAGCAGCATGCAGCAGATGTTGGAAGCGCGCTTTACTGCCGCGAATGCAACTCATGACGGCAAGCTCACGAAAGAACAGGCGGAGGCAGGTATGCCGCGCGTCGCAGCCCATTTCGATGAGATCGATACTACGCATCAAGGGTACGTGACGCTTGAGCAGATCGAGCAGTTCGCTGCGCAGCATCGGCAGTAAGCGCTTGCAAGGCAAGCTTCAATACCCTCGGGTGGTTTAACCGTGTATTGAATATGTCCCATCGGGTCGCCTCATCACGTCGAATGATGGGGCTGCTGCGCGCTCCGGTTACCCGACGCTAGCAACCCGCCATGGGCAAGTCGATAGCTGGAAGTCCTGCGGGCCTGGCGCACCGAAATCAATCCGAGCGTGCTCGTCGCGCCCGGCGCTCCAGTGGAGGGCGACCTGGACAGGGAGACCAACACCGCGAATCTTGGCCCCCCAAATGCGGATTACGGTCTGGGACACGAGCGGCGCGGCGTCCCCAGCGGTAACGCCTGAACGCATCCCTAATGCCAGTCGCTGAGCCTCAATCGAAAGGAGTTGAATTAATGCTTAATGCGCGTGTTCTTTGTCGCTTTGCGCTTGCTGCCGGTTTTTGCATGAGTGCCGCGGTGCTTAGCGGCTGTGTAGTCGTTCCGGTGGGTCGTCCAATAATGGCCCGGCCACTGGTTGTAGTCCCTCGACCGCCACTGATCGTCGCTCCCGCGTACTATTGACCTGAGTCTATTCGCGTCCGCCCCGTGGGCGGGCGGGATGCATAGCGGCCGCTTTGCATCCTGTCCGAAGCTCGCCGCAGGGACGATGCGCAACTGCGTCCAGTTCACGGATAGCGACCAGGATATAACGGCCGCTCAAAAATCGTGTATATCCGAGTGAGTCAGTGAGCCGGCGCTCGACTTATCTTCGATTACCCTTGCCATGGCGTTCGCGGTGGTCACCACTTGGCCGCTGCTACCGTATAGTAGTTTGGCGACTGGTCGCGCTCGAAGCAATAAGCGCATATACAGCAGTATGAGGGCAACCAGAGACCTCAGTTATGCGAATGGTGAGTTGATGTGCCGGCAGCATGCTCTTCGAGGTCCGGCACGAAGATGTATCCGCACCCGCGAACGGTCTGGATGAATCGTGGTGTCGACGGGTCAGTTTCCACGATGCGGCGCAGACGATAGATCTGAACGTCGATGCCGCGATCGGCGGACTCGGATTCCGCGCCATGAAGTGACTTGAGCAGACGCCGGCGGGTGAGTGTGCACATGGGAGAATTAACGAAAATCTGCAGCAGCGCAAACTCACTGGCAGATAAGGTAAGAGACGTCTCTCCGCTATTCAGAGTGCGCGACTGAAAGTCCAGCGTGAACGCGCCGAATGTGTAAGGTTGCCGTCGTTGGGGAATGCCCGCATCGGGTACGGCGCGCTGGCGCCGCAGCACGGACTGAATCCGTGCTACCAGCTCACGCGGGTTAAACGGTTTGCGGAGATAGTCATCGGCACCCAATTCAAGGCCAGCGATGCGGTCCTCTTCGTTGGCGCGGGCGGTGAGCATCAAGACTGGAATGTCGTCGCCTGATGCGCGCAACCTACGTAGTGCCGTCAAGCCGTCGACGCCCGGCATCATAAGATCGAGCACTATCAGGTCTGGGCGTTCGTGTTTGAGCCGGTGTTCGAGCGAACGCGCATCATGTAGCACTGACACGTCGAAACCCCACCTTACCAGGTAGCGGCGAGTCGCATCACACAATTCGGCGTCGTCGTCGATTAGAAGAATCTGAGCTGACATAGGAAGAGAATAACGCTCACAAACGAGTGATGACCGGGGCCGCGACTAACCGCAATGCGAGCGCACCGCAGAAGCTGCAGCACACGATCGATCGAAGAAATGTAGGCGAATTTCATAACGCCAGGTGTTAGCAAATCATGTCAGGAAATGTCATCGACGGGGCCTGTTTTTCTGTCCGCAAATGCACGGGTGCACTCGCTTTCTCGCTGACCACGAGCGACAGCTGTAATATGAGCAGTCAGGATGGCATGCCCGGCACATACGGGTGGCGCCGGGCGGTCGTGGGCTTTCGCCAGTCAGTGTTGTGGCCAGCACAATCGATGACATCTTTTGACATACCTTTCCAACACATCCAGTGCGGAGATCCTTGTATATTCCGTTCGTCGAACCATACGGAACTTCCTGTGGCATGCAGATGCATGCGAAGGTGTTAGCGGATTGCAAGTCCGTTTTCTTGCCAAAGGAGGCATTGGATGTCGCTACGGAGCTGCATGCCGCACTGGCACTGTCCGAGGTGCAACGTATCGCCGCAGACATCAAGCGGATTGGTAAGCAGTGCAGGCGCAACTGCAGGCCGGCAGGCCGCCCGGCGCAGCCCGCTTCGACGAGATTGTCGCCGCCCACCGAGGCACGTGACGGCTGTAGCAAAGCTAAGCGGTTCGCCGCCTAGCATCGGAAACAGGAACTAAAAGACAGGCGTTATTAGAGGTGTCTGCTTAATCATATGTCAGATGATCTGCCAACCGGTCGCATCATCGTGCTTGACGATGATGTTGAAATCCGCAATATGCTGCAACGCTTTCTGACGGCACAAGGTTTCTCGGTGCGCGCGGTGAAGACAGGCATTGAGTTGGACCTATTGATCGAGCGCTACCCGTTCGACCTGTTGATTCTCGATATCATGATGCCAGGCGAAGACGGCCTGTCCATCTGCCGTCGGTTGCGTGCTCGGAGAGAGACAATCCCCATCCTCATGCTAACAGCGCGTGGCGATCCCGCGGACAAGGTCGTAGGTTTGGAGATCGGCGCCGACGACTATCTCGCGAAACCGTTTCTGCCGAGCGAGCTGATAGCGCGGGTTCGGGCGATGTTACGTCGGCAGCAGTTTCAGGTGCGCCTGCAAAACGTGCGGGGTGAGATGCTGCTCGCAGGCGAGTCGCAATGCTTGCGGTTCGGCGCCTTCAGGCTGGACGTTCGGCGTAGAGAATTGATGTCGGACGAAGCGGGCATCGTCGAACTCGGCGCAGCTGAAATGCGTCTCCTGTGTGCGCTTGCGGAGACGCCAAACCGTCCCGTAAGCCGCGCAAATCTGATAGAGCGCGCGCGCGGGTCGCAATATGAGGCGAGCGCCCGCAGCGTTGACGTGCAAGTTCTTCGCTTACGACAGGTGATTGAGACAGAGGCAAGCTCGCCCCGACATATCCGCACGGTGTGGGGCCTCGGCTACATGCTCGTTGCAACCTCAAACTAAAGCGTCACCTGTTGGACGCTCGACAGTGACATTCAAGCCGCTTCCTCTGCTTTCCGTGTACACCGCGCGCAACGCCGTGGCTACAGCGTTCATCGGGGTCTCTTGCGCTGCAACTCCCGCAACTCGTGTGGCTCCCGACAAAGCGTCGAGCGTGCCGCCGCTGCTCGGGTAAAACAACAAGGCAGGGTAGTTTCCGTCATCGCTTGCGCGACCGTTCGGCTATTTCAGGCCCTGTCCAGCGCCTTGATCGCAAGCGCAGCGCCAGCCGCGCGCGTCTCGACGTGCAGCTTACGGAACAGATGTTCGAGGTGCTTGTTCACCGTGCGCGGCGCCATGCCGAGAATGTCGCCGATATCGCGATTCGTCTTGCCGCGAGAGACCCAGAGCAGCACTTCGGCCTCGCGCGCCGTCAAATTGAAGCGCGCCGCGAGTGCGCTGCTGTGCACAGTGTCATCGGTCTCCTTGAGGGTGAGGATCCACTCTCCAGGATCGGGAGCGGAGGTTGCGCTCGCAGAACGCCGCACGTGTCCTGCGGTGAATTCGAGGACGGCGCCGGTCGGACTCCCGCGCCCGAGCCAGTCCGCAAACCAGTCGCGCAACAGCGGCGGCAACATGGGGTGCGCAACCGCTTGCACGAGGTCATCGGCGTGGCTGGCCCGGTAGGCAGAAATTTGCCGTGCCGCTTGCGGACTCTGCCAGCGGATCGCGCCATCGGCGCCGACGATCAGCGCCGCCCGCGCATCGAGCGACAGTGCCGCGTGCGCATAGAGTTGCGCACGTGAGCGCTGCACGTGTGCGCCAATGCGCGCGCAAACCTCCTCGGGACGCACGGGTTTCGTCACATAGTCGATGCCGCCGACGCGAAACGCGCGTACCACATGCTCGCTTTCCGTTAATGCCGTCATGAAGATCACGGGCAGATGTTCGTGGCGAACGTCCTGCTTCAGGTGCCTGCAGGTCTCGAAGCCATCCATGCCAGGCATCATCGCGTCGAGCAACACGACGTCGGGCGTCACGCGTGCGAGGCGCTTGAGCGCATCTTCGCCCGAAAGCGCGACCAGCACCGCGTAACCATGTGCCTGAAGCGTATCGGAGAGAAATGCGAGGTTGTCCGGCGTGTCGTCGACAATCAACACGACGGGACGCTCGCGCAGCCACTCGGGCGACGCATCGGTGGAGTTCATCGCGCGCGCGTCAGACGTCCGCGGCGCGAGACAGTCGGTCGAGTTCATGCTCAAGCTCCCTTAGCTGAAAGCGTTCCGCCAAAGCGCGCAACACGTCGATCTGCTCCTGTAGCGCGGGCCAGGTCGCGCGCGCCGAGTCGAGTTGTTCGATCACGCCTTGCAGGTAGCCGACTTCGAGGTGTGCGCGCAGCCGCTCGAGCACCGCTTTCGGCCACGCGAGGTCCAGTGACGCGTGCCTGACGGGCGGCGTGGCTTGCGCGGACGCGGACGGCTCGGATGCGATCCAGTCGAGCACGAGTAACTGCGCGAGCTTGTCGAGCAACAAATTGATCTGGAGCGGCTTCACGAGATATCCGGCGCATCCGGTCGCGCTCGCGCGTTCCCGATCGTCGGCAAATGCATTAGCCGAAAGCAGCACAATCGGGGCGTTCGACAACTGGTTTTCGCGGATCAGCCGGCTGGCTTCGTAGCCGTCCATCAGCGGCATTGAGATGTCCATGATGATCACGTCGACGCTGTGTGTCGCCAGCCAGCGCAACGCGTCGGGGCCGCTCTCCGCCTCGGCGACGTCGAAGCCGAGCGGCGTCAGCAGTTGCACGACGATGCCGCGCTGATCCGCGAGATCGTCGACGACGAGAATCGCGCGCTTCGGCCCGGTATAGCCGCGGATCGCCGCGAGTTCAGTGCGCGCGTCGGCTGCGCTGTTCACTGCTGGCGCGAACAGTCGCACGATGAAGCGCGTGCCGCGCCCGACCTCGCTGTCCACTTCCAGACTGCCACCGAGTGCCTGCGTGAGAAGCCGGCAGATCGTGAGCCCCAGTCCCGCGCCGTGATCGTGCGCATGCGCCGCTTCGCCTCGCTCGAACGGCAGGAACAGGCGCTCCATCTCGGCCGGAGGAATTCCCGGGCCGGTGTCGACTACTTCGAACTTCAACGTGTCGAGCACGTGACTCACACGCAGCGTCACAGTACCCGTGGACGTGAAGCGAATCGCGTTGCCGATCAGGTTGGTCAAAATCTGACCCATGCATTTCTGGTCGGTACGCACGGTGGCGGGCAGGCGGCCTACGGTCTGCACGTCGAAAGCGAGCGCTTTCTCGAGCGCCTGCGGGCGCAGCATTGAGGTGACGTGCGCGACGAAATCCACCAGTGACACGCGTGCGATGTTCAGTTCCAGCTTGCCCGCCTCGATACGCGCGACGTCGAGCAGCCCATCGACGAGCGCAAGCAGATGTTCGCCGCTGCGGTGAATCGTTCGCACGGCGCTGTAGCGCGTCGGCGAAAACTCCTCTTTCGCCTGCAAAAGCAACTGTGCATAGCCGAGAATGCTGTTCAGCGGTGTGCGCAACTCGTGGCTCAAACCGGACACGTAGCGGCTTTTCGCCTGATTCGCCGATTCGGCGGCGGCCGTCGCGCGCTTGAGCGCGGCGTCGGTTTTCTGGTGCGCGTCGATTTCCTGCATCAGCAATTCGTTTTGCCGTTGCGATTCTTCCTGCGTGACGCGGCGGCTTTCGCGCTCCAGCACGAACCACCACGCCGCTATGCAGCCGACGAGAGAAAGCGCGAAGAATATCTTCAGAAAACTGTGGCCGATCGCGCTGTCGATCGACGATCCGTCGACGGCGAGCGAGGTCACACTCTGCGACCAGGTCAGATAGAGCACGCTCGCGAGCACCGCGAGTATCGCGCACATGAGGCTGGCATAGTGCATGAGACGCAGCGCGGCTGGGCCGAGCCGCACGCGGGGAAACACGCGATGTAGCGCGCGATCGGCTTGCGACGCGAAGCGTGCGTGCGGCTTGCAGCGATCGTGGCAGCGCGAATCGAGCGAACAGCACAGCGAGCAGATCGTGCCGCCGTAGGCAGGGCAGAAGGCTGTGTCTTCCGGTTCGAACGCGTTCTCGCAGATCGCGCAGCGAAGCGAAGTGGCGTTGCCCGTGGGTTGGGCGGCGCGCGCGATGTAGTAGCGTCCGCGCGTGACGATCGCGAGCACCGGAGCACAGGCGACCGCCACGCCGAACGCGATGAACGACGACATGGCTTGTGCCAGCAAGCCGAACATGCCGCTCTGCGCGAGCATCGCGGCGGCGGCGGCGATCAGCATCGCGCCTACGCCGACGGGATTCACGTCGTACAGGTGTGCGCGTTTGAATTCGATATGACGCGGGCTAAGCCCAAGCGGCTTGTTGATGACGAGATCGGCGAACAGTGCGCCGATCCACGCGATCGCGATGTTTGCGTAGAGCGACAGCACCCTGGCGATCGCCTCGAATACACCCATTTCCACGAGCAGCAGCGCGATCATCACATTGAACACGAGCCACACCACCCGCCCCGGATGGCTATGCGTCAGACGCGCAAAAAAATTCGACCACGCAAGCGAGCCCGCGTACGCATTCGTCACGTTGATCTTCAACTGCGAAACGATCACGAACAGCGTCATCGCGGGCAGCGCCCAACTCGCGAGCCCAAACGGATCGAGCAGCAAGTGATAGGCGACGAGGTACATCTGGGTGGGCTGCGTGGCCTCCGCCGGACTGACTTCGTACTGGATCGCGACGAAGGCGAGGAATGCGCCGCCGAGCATCTTGAGCGCGCCGGGCACGATCCAGCCTGGTCCCGCCGACAGCAGCGCGAGCCACCAGCGCGTGTGGTTCTTTGCAGTCAGCGGCGGCAGGAAGCGCAAGTAATCCACCTGCTCGCCGACCTGCACGATCAATGCAAACACCACGGTCGAGGCCTGCCCGAACGCGATCACGCTGAACGCGCGGCCTTGCGGAGCGAAGCCGGCAAAGGTCGTCCATTCGTGCACCAGACCCGGATGGTGCCACAGCACAGCCGCATAGGGCAGCGCGAACAGTACCAGCCACAGCGGCTGAGTCCAGCTTTGCAGCCGATTGATCAGCGTGATGCCGAACATCACGATCGGAATCACGACGAGCGAGCTCAGTACATAGGCGATCGCCAGCGAGATATGAAAATAGAGTTGCAACGCGAGCGACATGATGGCCGCTTCGAGCGCGAAGAAAATAAACGTGAAGACGGCATAGAGCAGCGACGTGAACGTCGAGCCGATATAGCCGAAGCCCGCGCCGCGCGTAAGCAGATCCATGTCGACGCCATGGCGCGCGGCGTAAAAGCTGATCGGCAGACTGGTGAGCCAGATGAGCACCGATACGACCGCGATCGCCCAGACCGCGTTCGTAAAGCCATAGTTGACGACGAGACTGCCGCCGATCGCTTCGAGCACCAGAAAAGACACGGCGCCGATTGCCGTGTTGGCGACGCGCAGTTCCGACCAGCGTCGAAACGAACGCGGCGTGAAGCGCAACGCGTAATCCTCGAGCGTTTCGTCGCCGACCCACGCATTGTAGTCGCGCCGCACCTTGACGATGCGTTGGGTACTGGGCGTGCCCACTGACGGGTGACTCTGGGGCATGGAGATGAGCTGGATTGGTGCGGAAACGATCGGATCGGTGTCTGATGCAAATTACATTCCAGTGCGACTGCGGGGAATACGTCAATCGACGTATTCCGGTTGCCAATTTGGCTTTCTACATTGCGTCCAACCTCGAACCAGCTCTCGCAAGAAGCGCAGGGCGACCGATAAGGAGAATGTGATGTCCGCAGACGATCGAATCGATGATGATGCTCGCACACCGTCGCCGTTGCGCCGGAAACTGATCGGCGGCCTCGCCGCCGCGCCGTTGATGGCGCTGGGGCTGCCACGTACTTCGTTTGCTCAAACGCCGCCCACCGCCAAGGTGAACACCACCGGACTCGCGGTGACCGATACCACGGTGACAGTCGGCCAGTTGCATTCGGCGACCGGCACGATGGCGATCTCCGAAACCGGTTCGATCCAGGCCGAACGCCTCGCGATCGAGCAGATCAACGCAATGGGCGGCGTGCTCGGGCGCAAGATCCAGATCATTCAGGAAGACGGCGCCTCCGACTGGCCGACTTTCGCGGAGAAGTCGAAGAAGCTGCTCGAGAACGACCACGTCGCCGCCGTGTTCGGCTGCTGGACCTCGGCCTCGCGCAAGGCAGTGTTGCCGGTGTTCGAGAAGGACAATGGGCTGCTCTATTACCCGACCTTCTACGAAGGCCTCGAACAGTCGAAGAACGTGTTCTACACGGGCCAGGAAGCGACCCAGCAGATTCTCTGGGCGCTCGACTGGGCGTCGAACACGAAGAAGGCCAAGACGTTTTTCCTGATTGGTTCCGACTATATCTGGCCGCGTACGTCGAACAAGATCGCGCGCCGTCATATCGAGCAGCATCTGCACGCGAAGGTCGTCGGCGAGGAGTATTACCCGCTCGGCACGACCGAGTTTGCGTCGCTGATGAACAAGATCAAGCTCGCGCGGCCGGACTGCATTTTCGCGAGCGTGGTGGGCGGCTCGAACGTTGCGTTCTACAAGCAGCTCAAGGCGGCCGGCATCACTCCTCAGAAGCAGTTCCTGCTGACGCTATCGGTAACCGAGGACGAAGTGCTCGGCATCGGCGGCGACAACTTCGCGGGCTTCTATTCGTCGATGAAATACTTCGAGGCACTCGATAACGAGAACAACAAGAAGTTCGTCGCTGCGTTCAAGGCGCGCTACGGCCAGAAGTCCGTGATCGGCGACGTGACCCAGGCCGCGTATCTCGGCCCATGGATCTGGAAGGCCGCCTGCGAACGCGCGGGCAGCTTCGACGTGGACAAGGTGGTGGCGTCGTCGGCGGGCATCGACGTGGCCAATGCGCCGCAGGGCTATGCGAAGGTCGATGCGAATCACCACCTGTGGAGCCGCTCGCTGATCGGCCAGGGCCAGGCAGACGGCCAATTCAAGGTCGTCGCGCAGTCCGACCAGCCGATCCAGCCGAATCCGTTCCCGAAGGGCTACATGTAATCCGTCAACCGCAGCTGCGCGGCGACGCAACGCGCCGCCGCGCGAGGAGCGCTCGATGTCCGCCACCGACATTTTCAACATCACGCTGATGCAGGGCTTCGCCGGTCTGAGCCTGTTCAGCGTTCTGCTCCTGATGGGGCTTGGGCTCGCCGTGATCTTCGGCCAGATGGGCGTGATCAACATGGCGCACGGTGAATTCATGACGATCGGCGCTTATACCGTCTACATGTTTTCGTGGTTCTCGCAGAACGTCTGGCACGCGTTCACGCCGGTGTACTTTTTCTTCGCGATCGTCGCGGCGTTCGGCCTCGCGTTCGCGGCGGGCTGGCTCGCCGAATGGGCATTGATCCGCCATCTATACCGCCGTCCGCTCGACACGCTGCTCGCTACCTGGGGTCTGAGTCTCGGCATGCAGCAAGTGTTTCGCTCGACGTTCGGGCCGAAGGAAGTGAGTCCTGCGCTGCCCGACTGGCTGATGGGCTCCTGGGAGCCAGCGCCAGGCCTGGATATTCCAGTCAGCGGCATGTTCGTGATGGGACTCGCGCTGGTCATGACAGGCGGACTGCTGCTCGCGCTCTACCGCTCGCGCTGGGGCCTGCGCGTGCGTGCCACGGTTGCCAACCGGCCCATGGCCAACGCTGCCGGCATCAACACGCGGCGCACTGACCGGATGACCTTCGCGATCGGCTGCGGTATTGCGGGGGTGGCGGGCGCGGCGTTCACGGCGATCGGCTCGACCGGACCCACCAGCGGTTCTCTTTATATCGTCGATTCGTTTCTTGTCGTCACCTTTGGCGGCGCGGCGAGCCTGCTCGGCACCGTGGCCTCGGCGTTCGGCATCGCGCAGATGCAGTCGATCAGCGAGTTTTTCCTGTCGGGTTCGATTGCACGTGTTCTTACGCTGCTGACGGTCGTCGTGATCCTGATGCTGCGTCCGCAGGGACTCTTTGCGTCGAAGGTGCGGCGCGTGTGAGTGCGGGGCGCCGTGCACGGCTCATTCACTGATTAATTCGTATGGAGATGGACATGGAACCCATCCAAGCCGTGGCGGGGAGCGTTTCCCCGCGATCCGGTCCCAGCGCGCCGGGAGGCTGGCGCGCGCTCGCGATGCGGCTCGACGCGTCGGGTTACGTGGGCATCGCGATACTCGCGGTGCTGATCGTTGTCGTGTTTCCGCTTGTGCTGGATACGTTTCGCTTGAACCTGATGGGCAAGTACCTCACCTACGCTTTCGTGGCGATTGGCCTCGTGATCGCGTGGGGCTACGGCGGCGTGCTCAGCCTCGGACAAGGCGTGTTCTTCGGCCTCGGCGGTTACGCGATGGCGATGTTCCTCAAGCTCGAGGCGTCCGACCCGGCCGCCACCCACACGCAGACCACGCCCGGCATTCCCGACTTCATGGACTGGAATCAGCTCACCGCGCTGCCTACGTGGTGGAGGCCGTTTCATTCTCTACCGTTCTCGATCCTCGCCGTGCTCGTGGTGCCTACGGCTCTCGCGTTCGTCGTCGGTTATGCGATGTTCAAGCGGCGGGTGGGCGGCGTGTACTTCGCGATCATCACGCAGGCGGTCGCCTTGATTCTTTCGGTGCTGATCATCGGCCAGCAAGGATATACGGGTGGCGTGAACGGGATCACCGATCTGCGCACGCTGCTCGGCTGGGACATCCGCACCGACCACGCGAAGCTGGTTCTTTATTTCGTCAATGCGGTGCTGCTGATCGGCGCGCTGCTCGCCTGTCGCTGGGTCCAGCGCAGCAAGCTCGGGACGCTGCTGCTCGCGATGCGCGACAAGGAGGACCGCGTGCGCTTCTCCGGTTACGACGTCGCGATGTTCAAGGTGTTCGCGTTCTGCCTCGCGGCGCTGCTCGCGGCTGTCGGTGGCGCAATGTTCACGCTGCAGGTGGGTTTCATGTCACCGTCGTTCGTCGGTATCGTGCCGTCGATCGAGATGGTGATCTATGCCGCAGTCGGCGGGCGCATGTCACTGGTGGGCGCGGTGTATGGCGCGATTCTCGTCAACCTCGGCAAAAGCTGGTTCTCGGAGAGCCTGCCTAATCTCTGGCTCTATCTGATGGCGGCGATGTTCATCGGCGTGGTGATGGCCTTTCCGAACGGGCTCGCGGGTCTCTACGAAGAGCATGCCCGGCCGCGTATCCGCCGGTGGCTCGGCGCAGCGAACAAGGAGATCTGACGCATGAGCAACACTGACTTTCTGCTTGCGATCGAAGATCTGAGCGTGTCGTTCGACGGTTTCAAGGCGATCGATTCGTTGAACCTCTATCTCGAGCGCGGCGAATTGCGCGTCGTGATCGGCCCGAACGGTGCGGGCAAAACGACGCTGCTCGATCTGATTTGCGGCAAGACCAGGGAAACCGCCGGCAGCATCAAGTTCCGCAACGAGGAAATCACGAATCTCGCCGAGTTCCGGCGGGTGCGCAAGGGCATCGGCCGCAAGTTCCAGACGCCGTCGATCTACGAAAACCTGAGCGTCGCGCAAAACCTCGAAGTGTCGTTTCCGCGCGGACGCAGCGTGTTCGGCGCGCTCGCCTATCGCGAGGATGCCGAAGTGGCCGACCGGGTGCGTGCGGTAGCCGATGAGATCGGTCTTGCCGCTTCGCTCGATCTCGAAGCCGGGCTGCTGTCGCACGGCCAGAAGCAGTGGCTGGAAATCGGCATGTTACTGATGCAGGACCCCGAACTCCTGATGCTGGACGAACCGATTGCAGGCATGAGCGCGCGCGAACGGGAAGTCACAGCGGAACTGCTCGATCACATTTGCCGCAATCGCTCGATGATCGTGATCGAGCACGACATGGCCTTCGTCGAGCGGATCGCGCACAAGGTCACGGTCATGCATCAAGGCAAGATCCTCGCGGAAGGGCCGATGGCGCAGGTGCAATCCGATCCTCGCGTGATCGATGTCTATCTCGGCCACTGAATTTACACGGAGAACACATCATGCTGGAAGTCGACGATCTCGTGGTCAGCTACGGCCAGAGCGAGGTGCTGCACGGCATCGGATTTTCCGTGGCGAGCGGCGAAAGCGTCGCGGTGATGGGCCGCAACGGCATGGGCAAGACGACGCTTTTCAAGGCGCTAATCGGCATGCTGCCCGCCAATCGCGGCACGGTGCGGGTGGGCGGCGCCGACGTGTCCAAAGACGAGAGCTACCGGCGCGTGGCGAAAGGCATCGGCTACGTGCCGCAAGGCCGGCAGATCTTCGCGTCGCTGAGCGTCGAGGAGAACATCCAGACGGGCCTCGAAAAGGCGCGCAGCCAGCTCGTGCCCGACGATCTCTACGCGCTCTTTCCCGTGCTGTTCGACATGCGACGGCGCAAGGGCGGCAACCTCTCGGGCGGCCAGCAACAGCAGCTCGCGATTGCGCGCGCGCTCGCGACCGATCCGAAGGTGTTGCTGCTCGACGAGCCTACCGAGGGCATTCAGCCGTCCGTCATCAAGGACATCGCGAAGGCGCTCAATCAGATTCGCACGACCCGCAACATCGCCATCGTGGTGTCCGAGCAGGTGTTGAGCTTCGCGCTCGACGTCGCCGACCGGCTCTTCGTGATCGAAGGCGGCCGCTTCGTACATCAAAGCACCCGCGATGCAGGCGACACCGACCGCATCCGCGAATACCTCTCGGTATGAGTGCGGCGCACCGAACCGCATTTACTGACCCTCGAACCACGGAGCGAACGCAATGCCCGAAACTCTCATCAAGGTGGATCTGAACCAGCCGGCCTACGAAAACACGCAGGTGCACAACCGCTGGCACCCGGATATTCCGATGGCTTGCTGGGTCAAGCCCGGCGACGACTTCATCCTCGAAACCTACGACTGGACCGGCGGCTTCATCAAGAACGATGACAGCGCCGACGACGTGCGCGACATCGATCTGTCGATCGTCCATTTTCTGTCCGGCCCGGTCGGCGTGCATGGCGCGGAACCCGGCGATCTGCTGGTCGTGGACCTGCTCGACATCGGTGCGAAGTCCGAGAGCCAGTGGGGCTTCAACGGATTTTTCTCGAAGTCCAATGGTGGCGGTTTTCTCACCGACCATTTTCCCGCCGCGCAGAAGTCGATCTGGGATTTTCACGGCGTCTATACGAACTCGCGCCACATTCCAGGCGTGAATTTCGCGGGTCTGATTCACCCCGGCCTGATCGGATGCCTGCCTGATCCGAAACTGCTAGAAACGTGGAACGCACGCGAAACCGGCCTGATCGCGACCGCGCCGGAGCGCGTGCCGCCACTGGCGAATCCGCCGTTCGCAGCGACCGCGCATATGGGGCAACTCACGGGCGACGCGCGTGACAAGGCGGCGGCGCAAGGGGCGCGCACCGTGCCGCCGCGTGAGCACGGCGGTAATTGCGACATCAAGGATCTGTCGCGCGGCTCGAAGGTGTTCTTCCCCGTCTACGTGGATGGCGCAGGACTTTCCGTCGGCGATCTGCACTTCAGCCAGGGCGACGGCGAGATCACGTTTTGCGGCGCGATCGAAATGGCGGGCTGGGTACACATGCGCGTGAATCTGATCAAGGGCGGCATGGCGAAATACGGAATTCGCAATCCGGTATTCCAGCCGAGTCCTATCACGCCGAATTACAACGATTACCTCATTTTCGAAGGCATTTCGGTCGACGAGCAGGGCGCTCAGCATTATCTCGACGTGACGGTCGCGTATCGGCAAGCGTGCCTGAATGCGATCGAGTATCTGAAGAAGTTCGGCTATTCGGGCGCGCAGGCGTATTCGTTGCTCGGTTGTGCGCCGGTGCAGGGGCACATCAGCGGCGTGGTCGATATTCCCAATGCGTGCGCGACCTTGTGGCTGCCGACACAGATTTTCGACTTCGACATTCGCCCGAATGCCGATGGGCCCATCCAGCACATCAAGGGCGGTGTGGATTTGCCATGCTCGCCGGATCTCGCGAACGTCTGAGCCAACGCTACCAGGAGAGCCTGTCATGCCGATCTACGACTTCGAATGTGCGAGTTGCGGTCCGTTTTCCGTCATGCGGTGCATGGCGGACCGCGAAAAGCCTTGCCGCTGTCCCGAGTGCGGAGGGGAGAGTGGCCGGGTGATCAGCGCGCCGTCGCTAGCCTTGATGGCGAATACACGGCGCTCCGCGCACGCAACGAACGAGCGCGCGCAGCACGCGCCGCGCCAGTCCGGTGACGGGGCGCCGTTGCGTCATCGGGCGGGATGCAGTTGCTGCTCGGGTGGCAGCGCGAAGCTCGCGGGATCGGCTTCGGACGGACTCAAACGGCCGGCAGGACGACCATGGATGATCAGCCACTAGACATAATGGTCGCTGCTGAGTGAAGACCGCAGGGGCCCGTCTCGGGTATCGTGGGTTGCGCACCGAAGTGTGCCGAGCCACATACGCCT